>JALZOM010000073.1 GCA_030913945.1 Actinomycetota bacterium | reverse complement strand
GCTTCGACATCCCCGCTTCGAGGTCCGAACGCTCGCCCGAAGATTTCTTCTCCGCGGCGGAGTAGAGCATGAGCTTCGCCGCTTCGAGAGTGGTCCCCATCTCCGCGAGGTGGATCTGGATCGCTTGATGCTGGCTGATCGGTTTCCCGAACGCCTTGCGCTCCTGCGAGTAGCGGATGGCTTCCTCGAAGGCGCGCGTCGCGACGCCCACGGCGCGCGCGGAGACGTTCACCCGTCCCACCTCTATCGCGTCCAAGACCTGGCGGAAGCCCTGGCCTTCCTCACTGCCGAGTAGCGATGAGGCGGGGGTCCTGAAGTCGCTGAAGGTCATCTCTATCGTCTCGATGCCCTTGTAGCCCATCTTGTCGATGTCCTTGCCACAGTCCAGGCCGGGCGCCGGCTTCGCTTCCCCCGGTTCCTTCTCGACGATCAGCATGCTCATGCCACGGTGAGGGGGGTCTGCCTCGGGGTCGGTCTTCACGAGCGTCATCACGATCCCCGAACGCAAGCCGTTCGTGAGCCACATCTTCTGCCCGTTAACCACGTAGTCGTCGCCGTCGCGGATCGCCTTGGTCCGGATGGCCTGGACGTCGGACCCCGCCTCTGGTTCGGACATCGCCAGAGCGGCGCGTATCTCCCCGGTTGCCATCCTCGGCAAGTGCTTCTGCTTCTGCTCGTCGGTCCCGAACTTGTTGATGAGGTAGCAACCCATGAAGTGGGTGTTGAGGATCCCCGAGAGGCTCATCCACCCACGAGCGAGCTCGACGACCGTCAGCGCGTAGGTCATCAGGGACTCCCCCACGCCCCCGTACTTCTCGGGGACGGTGAGTCCGAACAGCCCCATCTCCTTCATGCCCTCGTAGATCTTCTCGGGGAACTCGTCCTTGTGTTCGAGCTCATCCGCAACGGGCACGACTTCCTTCTCCACGAAATCGCGCACGGTCTCGATGATGGCTTTCTGGGTATCGGTCAGCTCCACGAGACCCCTACTCCCATTCCTTCTGAAAGTCCTCGAGCGTCTTCTCGCGCTCGAGTCCGGCGACCCTGCCGCGTTCGGCGAGCTGCAACGCCATCTTTCGTGACGCCTCGTCGATCATCTCGGTTCCGAACATCACGGCGCCACGCTTGTCCACCTCGGTGGAATGCCTGTACGCCTCGAGTAGAGCCTCCGCCTTGTCGTAGTCGTCTTGAGGCGGGGTGAAGACCTCGTTGAGCACGTCGACCTGTCCCGGATGGAGGGCCCATTTGCCGTCGTAACCGAGTGCCCGCGCGCGCATCGCCATGTCACGGAAACCGTCGAGGTCCTTGATGAGGAGGTAGGGGCCGTCGATGGCTTGGAGGTTGGCGGCTCGAGCCGCGACGAGGATGCGTTCGAGCACCCAGTGCCAGTGGTCGCCCGGATAGCCCGGCATCGGCGTTCCGGCGGTAACCGTGGGAAGGCCGAGCGATGCGCTCATGTCGGCCGGGCCAAAGATAAGGGTCTCGAGGCGATCCGAAGAATGCGCAATCTCGAAGATGTTCTGAAGACCGAGCGCGGTCTCTATCTGAGCCTCGATGCCGATCTTCTTGTCCGACCCGATGTTCACTTCGATCATCCGAAGCAGATGGTCCACGAACATGACCTCGTGGGCGTGCTGGACTTTCGGGATCATGATGCAGTCGAGATACTGCCCGGCGTTCTCGACGACGGTCTTGAGGTCGTCTGCCGCCCACTGCGTGTCGATCGAGTTGATCCTCACAACGACGGTCTGGTCGCCCCAGTCGTGGTTCTTGAGCGCGTCGATGATGTTGCCGCGCGCATCTTCTTTAGCGAGCGGTGCTACCGAATCCTCGAGGTCCATGAACACCTCGTCGGCCGGCAACGTCGGACCCTTGGCCAGCATCTTCGGGCTGGAACCCGGCACGGACAGACAGGACCTGCGTGCGCGCAACCTTGCCTCCTCGCCTCCTTGGAGCTCTGTTCGGTTACTCGACGTACCCGAGGCCCCGCAGATGGTCCTCGATCTCGTCTTCTTCGGTAGAGGTTAGTCCGCTGTCATCGTCGCTGCTCGCCTTCAACGCGTCATCCTGCTCGAGCACATCGAGCTTGACCCCGTCGCCGACGAGCGACCTCAGGACCTTGCCGTCTCTCGGCACCGCGGTTGGGACGCCGAGCGCGGCCATGGATGTGGGACCCAGGTCGATGAGCTCGGCGGTTTCCGACAGGGGGCCGGGCGTGACCTCAGGGCCGGTCGCCACGACAACGCCTTCCAAACGGTGGTCGCCAGACAGCCAGTCCGCCGCCTCGACCATCCCTTTTGCATGCGTGAGGGAATAGAAGGGCGCCGGAACGAGCAGCAGATCCGGAGCGATGTCGAGGAACTCCCCGGAGAGAACCTCTTCCTTGCGATAGATCTTGGAGATCGGCGCGTCGCCGGTCTCGGGATCCCTGAACTCCGCCAGCGAAGCAGCGACTTCGTCGCGCACCTTTTCGTAGTCCTTCGCCTCGACGATGCCTCCCGGCTCCCGTCCTTTCAGGTTCACCGACACGCCCTCGCCCGTCGACACGACGCTGGTGTAGGCGCGCGTCTTCGACCATTCGATCGGGGACGCGGGGATCGAAATCTTGCCGTGCAGCTTGAAGATGTCGTACAGGCGCCGGGCGATGCGCCGGCCCGGCCCCCAGCGGATCAAGTTGAATGCGAAGGATCCCCTGCCGAACTCCAGGTAACCGAGGTTCTGCAAGATCCTATCCATCGTGCACGTACGGGTGCAGGCCTGGTGTCCATGATCGGACATGAAGACGACCAGGTCGTCGTCATCTGTGCGCTCGAGGAGCCGGGCCAGTCCCTCGTCAAGCTGCCGATAGATGCCTCGCACCTGCTTGGCGACCGGCCCATCCTTCACCTCGTTGTACTTGGGATGTTCGGGATGGATGTATTCCATCAGGCAGTGCTGGAT
>JALZOM010000071.1 GCA_030913945.1 Actinomycetota bacterium | reverse complement strand
GACTACTGCCTTCGACTGGTGCTTCGTATCCCCATGCAGAAGTATCTCTTCGGTTTGGGCGAGGTTCCGGCGTCGTGGCCACAGGCGTCTCTACGTTCTCAGGCGATCGCCGGGCGCACGTACGCGTTCGAGAAGGTGAAGCGGTCCGGGCAACATCGGTACCCGTGCGACTGCGCCGTCTACGACTCCACCTACGACCAGGCGTACATCGGCGACGCTAAGAGAACGGGCTCGGCTTCGTACTGGGATGACTGGAAGCGAGCCGTGAAAAACACCCGGTCGCAAGTGATCCTGTTCAACGGTGCACCCATCCAGGCGCTCTACTCGTCGTCATCTGGGGGTTATACGGAGAACAACGAGAACGTGTGGGGTGGAGGTCCTTTGCCCTACCTGCGGGGTGTGCCCGACGGCCCGGACGCGGTCGGGGCCAATCCCAATCACGCATGGCGCGTGACCATGGGATGGCGCGCCTTCTCGTCGAAGCTGAACAGCGCGTTCAACACCGGAGCGCTACAGAAGTTTCGTCTACTGGAGCCCTTCGGCGTCTCGGGACGTGTAACTGTCGTGAAGGGCCCCGATCGCGGTGGCGTCAGGATCGTCGGAGTGAACAAGACAGCGCGCGCCAGCGGATGGGAGATCCGATCCGCGCTGGCTCTGAAGGACAGCCTCTTCAGGGTCACCATCAAGTACGACGGAGCCGCATTGTCGCCCGACGAGAGTGGCCGTGAACGAACCATGAAAGCCACGGGGGATGCGTCGTCGATCGCAGCACCGCCACCGCCCTGGCAAACGGAAACTACGTTCTCTCGACCCTGAGGCGTCTGGATGGACCGGGATTAGTCTTTAGACTGCCCGGATGGCATTGGAGATCCCCCGACCGGAGACGCTTCCCTTAGCGGCCCCGACGCGCCCCGGTGTCGGTCTGGCCTCGATAGGGCTGGTCCTGGTGAGCGTCGCCTTCTCGGTCGCGGGGCAGCTGACCTTGCGAACCGCTATGGACAGGGTGGGCTTCATCGGTCGATCCGAGGTCTCGACGCCTCTGGCCACAGCATCCCGCGTCGCCAAGGAACCACTGCTGTGGGTCGGTCTTTTCCTCTTCGGGATCTCTGCGATCTTCTGGCTTGTCGTTCTGTCCCGGGTGCCGCTGTCGGTTGCTTATCCCTTCGTCGGGCTGTCCTACATCCTCATCGTCGCTTTCTCGCGTTTCATCCTGGACGAGGGGGTCCCTCTGCTTCGTTGGGTGGGCGTGATCGTCGTCGCCGCGGGAATCGTGATCGTTGGGTTGTCCTTCCGGCGCGTATCCGGCATCTGATTTGAAGGCGTTCATCCTCGCCGGCGGCTTCGGCACACGGCTGCGTCCTCTCACTCTCACGCGACCCAAACACCTCTTGCCGATCGCGAATCGGCCACACATCGAGCACGTTTTCGACCTGTTGTTGCGTCATGGCATCGATGAGGTCGTGTTGATGACTTCGTACCTGGCCGAGGCGTTCGCAGACACGCTCGCTGGAGCCGAGCAGATGGGCATGAAGCTCGAAGTCACGCACGAGGCGGAGCCACTCGGTACCGCCGGCGCGCTCAAGAACGCCGAGCACCTCGTAGGTGACGACGCGTTCCTCGCCTTCAACGGCGACGTACTGACGAACGTGGATCTCAGCGCGGTGATCGACCGGCATCGGGCCCGTCAGGCCGAGGCCTCGATCGTGCTCACCCCCGTTGACGATCCATCGGCCTACGGCGTAGTGCCCACGAAGGAGGACGGAAGCGTTCTGGGATTCATAGAGAAGCCCCCGCGTGATCAGGCGCCCAGCAACCTAATCAATGCGGGTATCTACGTGCTCGAACCCTCGATCCTCGAACGGATACCTGTGGACCGCGTGTGGTCGGCGGAGCGCGAGCTCTTTCCGCAGTTGGTTGCCGAGGGCGCCCGTCTATTTGCTTCGGGTACGGATGCCTACTGGATGGACATAGGCACACCCGAGAAGTACGTTCAGGCGAACATGGACGCATTGTCTGGGACCTTCCCGACGAACGCAGTTGACGCGATCGGTCCGGACGGTGTTCTTGCTGCCGAGCCATGTGAGATCGGAGAAGGCGCGCGAGTATCCTCCGCATGCCTCGGTGCGGGTGCGCGTGTCGCTTCCGGCGCCACGGTGTCAGGGTCGGTGCTTCTCCCGTCCGCATCGGTCGGCGAGGGCGCGACCGTCGTGAACTGCGCTCTCGGAGAGAGAGCGGTCGTGACCGCCGGCGCGAGGATAGAGAACGGCGCCATTGGCGACGGCGAAATCATCGAATGATCGATCGGGAGGAGTGGCGCAGGTGCGAGTGATGGTGACCGGTGCGGCGGGATTCATCGGATCCCACCTGGTGGATCGGCTGATGGGAGAGGGCGAGGACGTCCTCGCTGTCGACGACCTGTCGTCAGGGTCGCTCGCGAACCTGGCCGACGCTCGGCGTTCACAGATGGGCAAGTTCACATTCCAACGAGCGGACATCACCTCGATGGCGCTCGCCGAATTGATCAAGCGAAACAAGCCGCAGGTGATCTTTCATCTCGCCGCTCAGGTCGACGTGAGAAAGTCGCTGAAGGACCCGATCCACGACGCAATGATCAACATCATCGGAACCTTGAACCTGCTCCAAGCCGCGACCGAAGCGGGGAGCGAGAAGGTCGTTTTCACATCGTCCGGGGGTTGCATCTACGGGGAGCCCGACGAGTCTCGTCTTCCCGTCACCGAGGATCAGGTGTGGTCGCCGGAAGCGCTGCCCGAGTCTCCGTACGGAGTGTCGAAGAAGGTCGTGCTCGACTACCTGCGCTACTTCAAGGTGGTGCACGGCCTAGATTACGCAGCTCTCGCACTCGCGAACGTGTACGGGCCGCGTCAGGAACCCGCGAGCGAGGTCGGACTCGAGGGGCAGGTGGTGGCCATCTTCTCCCGCAAGATGCTCGCCAATCGCCCCTGCACCATCTACGGGGACGGCACCCAAACGCGAGATTTCGTCTACGTCGACGATGTCGTCTCGGCCTTCGTCGCTGCACGTGACCGTGGGAGCGGACAGCTGATCAATGTCGGGAGCGGGCGCGAGCTCTCGGTCAACGAACTGCATTCGAATCTGGCCGAGCTCACCGGCACTCGTTACGAACCCCAGTACGCACCCGCCCGACCTGGCGAGTTGCAACGCATAGTCATCGACCCTTCGAAGGCGGGCGCAGAGCTGGGGTGGTCCCCGACGACCGAGCTAACCGAGGGCCTGAAGCAGACCGTCGCCTGGTTCCGCGCGGCCGCCTGAACATCGCTCGCCGGGCTCCGAGAAAGCGGCGCTCTCGTGGTCTCCGAGTCCGGATCGTCCGATTCGTACCCTTAGGCGACCCGCCGCTCGTGCGCCATTTTTCGAGGAGATCGGGGGCACGATTGATTGAAGCCGAGAAAACCCGAGCAGGAACCTCTCCGAAGTCGGTTGACGACGCTCTGTAGTGGATGGAAGATGTACCCAGGCAGGAAATGGGGAGATAGAGCCGCAGGATCAAGGCTCATCGAGCCGAACTGGGACATGGGGATCCGCCCAGAGCTTGAGAATAAGTGGGGGACGGCAAATGGCACGCACGGAGAGGGCCCGATGGAGCGCCCGGTTCGCACCACTTGTAGTTCTGTTCGTGATCGCTGCGATGTTCTTCGGAACTGCCTTGAGCTCGGCGAAGCCGAATGGGGCAGGCAAGTCGGAGTCGGCGCCGGGACAGATGAAGAAAGACACCTCGGACGCGGAGGGAGACGCCGGGTCGGAAGAGGCGGCTAAACCTGCGAAGGCCAAGCCGGCTAAACCTGCAAAAGAGAAGCCCGCCAAGGACACCTCCGCAAAGCCGTCGAAGCCGTCATCCGGCGGCAACGGGAACGGATCGTCCCCGGGCTCTGGATCCCAGGGTTCGGGTTCCGGCGGTGGCTCGGGTAAGGGTTCCGGCGGCGCGAAGTCCGGCGGGAAGAAGAATCCCCCTGGCAACAACGGCACGATAAAGATCGACGCGCTGCCGTTCGACGATCACCCGAACAACGAGCCCCACGTCGGCTGCATCTTCCAGATCGACCTTTATGGCTACGACGACAACGACAACTACTACGCGGACTACTCGTTCGTGTTGCACTCTCCCACGCTGTCGCCCACCGGGGACAACGGGCTCATGAACGGCAACGTGTTCATCGGTGAGGATGCAGCCGGAGGGGGAACAGACCTGGACGCCTCGGTGACCATCGACCTGAGCGACGCGCTGGCCGAATCGGGAGCCACACCTCACGCCAAGCAGGGCTACCACGTCAAGCTGACGGTCAACGCCGACGGCTCGCAGGGCGCCGACTCGAAGCACAAGGTGTTCTGGGTGCAAGGCTGCGGATCGACGTCCTCGAGTGCACCTCCGGGCGGGAGCAGCCAGCCTCCAGGTGGAAGCAGCCAGCCTCCGGGCGGAAGCGAGGTGCCTTCGCCTTCGGTCGCCGGCTCGCAGCTCATCTCTCCGAGCGAGGCACCGGGCCCGCAACCCAGTCCCGGAACAACGATCTTGGGTCGTCGTATCACCACGGGTCCTTCCTCTGTTCTTCCCTTCACCGGCGGTACCGTCTCTACCCTGCTGATCCTTGCGGGGCTGCTGGTGGCGGCCGGCGGCGCCATGCTCCTCGGCGCTCGGAAGTATCGCCAGACGTCGAACCCAACCTCCTAAGCGTCGAGATTTGGGCTAGGTAGTAGGGCCATCAAGGGTCTCTCCCACATCGGGAGGGGCCCTTAGGCTGTTGCGCTTCGAACGAGCCGACCGGGAGAACGTCGTTACGACGCGTATCGCTTTTCTGTCCTGTTTCTTCCCAGCCTTCAACGAGGCCGAGAACATCGCGCTGGTCCTTGACGAGGCTCTTCGCGTCCTTCCCGCTCACGCCGAGCGCTTCGAGATCATCGTGGTGGACGATGGGTCTTCGGACGCCACCCCGGGGATCGTTGCGGCTAGAGCCGAGAGCCATCCCGAGATCAGACTGGTCTCTCACCAGCGGAATCAAGGTTACGGCCGCGCCCTGCGCACCGGACTCGAGAGTTCGCGTGGGGAAGCCGTGTTCTTCACCGACGCCGACCGGCAGTTCCGTCTGACAGATATCGAACGCTTGATCGACGTCTTCGAGCCGGGCATGGTGGCGGTTGGCTATCGCATCAAGAGGCACGACCCATTCCACCGCCTTGTCGTAGCGCGCGTCTACCATCACGTGCTCCGCCTCGTCTTCGGACTTCGCGTCCACGATGTCGACTGCGCTTTCAAGCTCCTCGGAAGGGATGTCTTGAGCAAAGTGATGAACGATCTCGAGTCCGAGTCGGCGTTCATCTCCCCTGAGCTCATGATCCGCGCTCAGAAGAAGGGACTTCGGGTTGTCGAGGTCGGTATCCCTCACTACGCGCGCACCGCAGGCCGGTCGAAGGGGGCGACGCTCGGCGTGATCTTTCGTACCGTTCGAGAGATCATCTCGATGCGCCGGAGGATGGGCGCTCTAGAAGCGGATGAAAGCAAGCTCATAAGCCCGCCCCCCACCTAGTCTGTCCACGACCGTGAACAAGCCCAGCGAAGTCCGCTCCCTCACCCGTCGCGCGATCGACAAGGTCGCGACGCCCCGGGGAATAGCCCTTCTATTCGTGGTGGGCACCGTGCTGCGGCTCATCCTGGCGATCTGGGGCGGTTTTCAGGGCGACCTGGACATCTTCAGGGCGTGGTCGCTGCGGCTGGTCGACGTGGGGATCGACAACTTCTACGAGCCCGGCTACTTCGCCGACTACCCCCCCGGCTACCTGTACGTGTTGTGGTTCCTCGGAAAACTTTCGTCGTTGCTCGGCAGCGACTCACCTTCCAACTACCTCCTCAAACTCCCCGCGATCGTTTCGGACGTGGGTCTCGCATACGTTGTCATGCAGACCGCCGCTCATGCCACCCCTCCGTCGTGGAGGAACCGGGATGCGGTCAAGGCGGGAGTGGCCGCCGCCGTGTTGTTCAACCCAGCGTTTTTGTTCGTGTCTGTGATCTGGGGTCAGGTCGACTCCTTAACGGCGGCCCTCGTCCTCGGCGGCTTATTGCTGATCGCCACGGGACGTCGCTCGTTGATACGAGAGGCCGGGGGCGTAGCCGTGCTCACGCTCGCTTTCGGCTCCAAGCCTCAAGCGGTGTTCTTGTTGCCGGTCGCCGCTCTCCTCCTTATCTGGCGCTACGTAGGAGCGCCAGATAGACCGCCGCTGCGCACCGGAGCGCTCAGGCTGGGGGGCTTGGCACTGCTCGGCGCTGGTGTGCTCATCCTCCTCGGCCTGCCCTTCGGGCTGGACCCCCTTGACCTGGTCCACTTCTATCAAGGCGCGTCCGGCACCTACCCCTACACCAGCGTCTGGGCATTCAACCTTTGGGCGCTGGGGGGGTTCTGGCAAGCGGACGTCGGAGCGGAGGCGGTAACGATCTTCGGCATCCCCGCCTTCTATGCCGGCCTGACGGTTGTCGGGATCGGAACCATCGTCATCCTGGCGCGTCTGTGGCGCGCGCTACAGCGAGGAGAGCACGAGGCGTGGGCAGCGCTCCTCGCTGGCGCCGCCGTGAGCCTCCTCACGTTCGCTGTATCGACGCGAATGCACGAGAGGTATCTGTTCCTCGGGATTGCGTGCTTGGCCCCCTTTGTTGCGACGAGAGCCGCTAGGAGAGCGTTCTGGGCGCTGACGGCCCTATACCTGGTGAATCTGTATTTCCCGTACGCCTTCTACGTCGAGGAGTACGTGGGGCGGCAATCCTTCAAGATCGACCCTCTGTTCAACGTTCTGTACGGGACCGAATTTGACAGCGTCCAACGCAAGGTCTTGGGGCTCGTTACCGGGGCCGCATGCTTGTTCACCGTGTGGGCGATAGCGCGATGGCTGGACTGTCGCCCGTTCACCCCGCTACGGAGCCGCGCGGAGTCTCGCGCAGCGCGCTCCGAACTGGCCCTTCGCTTCGAGTTCCACGCACTAGGGAAAAGAGGAGCTCTCCTGGGACTTGCGGTCTTCCTCGTGGTGTTGCCCACCCGTCTTATCGGGCTCTCCAGTCCCCCGGGGATGCAATTCGACGAGGTGTATCACGGACGTGCCGCCGGTGAGTACATCGCGGGCAAGGAGATATTCGAGTACACCCACCCTCCACTGGCGAAGGAGCTGATGGCGATCTCGCTAGGGACTATGTCGTCGGCGCGCGTCACGCAGGGAGCCAAGCTTCCAGCCGGAATGTCGGAGGGCTTGGTTGCAACCGACGGACGCAACGTCTCGTGGGCATCATCATCAGGGGGAGGTTCATTGACATCCGGGATCTTCGACGGGGATTGTTCCGTTGCGTCGCGTGGCGAGCCCGTGCCTCTCGGCCTCCGACCGACCGCCGTGGTGCAAACGGCGGTCGGAGTCTTTGCGGGCGGAGACGACGGTAGCGGAGGGTCCGTTGTTTGGGCGGTCGACGGAGCCGTCGAGTGGCGAGCCGAGATCCCAGAGGTACCAACCGCCCTTGGGGTCGTCGGGCAAACGGGGTTCACCCTTGACGCCGAGGGCACACTGCTGTCCGTTCGTAGCGACGGTGCACACTCGATCGTTGCTCGGGACGTCGGAACGATCGCGTCCGATCGCTCGGCGGACAAGATCTGGGCTTCACAGCCGAGCCGGGACCGAGTGCTCGCCTTCGATTCCGCCGGCGAAAAGAAGGCGAACGTGACGCTCGCGGGGCCGCCGGGCCCGATGGTGCTGGCCCATGAGATCCCGCGTCTGGTCATCGCCGGCGCCGATGAGCCTCGCCTCGAGGGGGTGAACTCCAGCGAAGGTGAATGGGCCGGTCAGGACGACGGTCTTGAGGCAGAGGCCTTCGGCCACGTTCCGGAATCGGATGTCGTGTGGGCCGTCGACGGCCGGCGGCTGCGTCTGATCGAGGCCCTTGGACTTACCGAGATCGGCGCCGCTGAGTTGCCCGAAGGCGCGGTGGCATTCGTTGGGGATCTAGAACGGAACCTGCTGCTGGCCATCGGGTCCGAAAGGCTTACATGTGTGTCTCAGGATCATTCGTTCGGATGGAGGTTCCCCAGCGCGATCTTGGGCGCGGCGACCGCAGCCCTGGCTTTCCTGCTCGCCTTGCGTTGCTTCGGCAGCCTCGTTACGGGCCTGCTCTCGAGTCTGTTCGTCACGGTGGATGGTCTTTTGTTCGTCATGTCTCGCGTCGCGATGATCGACGCGTACCTCGTGGCATTCATCCTCGCTTCTTGGTTCTGCGCCTTCTCGGCGATGCATCACTGGAGCCGTGTGCCGTCCGACGAGACGCGCTCGGAGCGCTCATTCGAGAGCAGCCGGAGGAGAGACGCTCTCCTTTGGTTGGGGGGTTCAGGATTCTTCGCGGGGGCCGCCTTCTCGTCGAAGTGGACGGGTGTTTATTCGCTGTTCGGCATCGTTCTACTTCTCGCGTGGGATGCGTTCAAAAGGCGCGACGGTGGCCTTCAGGGACTCTTGAGGAGGCGTTCCACCTCCATCCTCGCGACGATCGGTCTCGTCCTTCTCGTCCCGGCGATCGTCTACCTGTTGACTTACATCCCTTACTTCAGCCTCGGCCACGGTGTGGGCGACTGGGTTTCCCTACAAGCCAGCATGTACGACTACCACGCCACCCTTAAGGCGGGGCATCCCTACAGCTCGTTCTGGTATGAGTGGCCGCTAGCCCGCGGCGCGGTCTATTTCTATGCAAGCGCCAACGGGGTGCAACGCGCAGAGATATGGACGATCGGCAATCCTGTGGTTTTCCTTGGGGGGTTGATCGGCCTCGTCGGGCTCACCGTGTCCGCCTGGCGGGGGCGTGATGCGGCGCTTGGAATGGTCCCGTGGGCGGTCTTCGCGCTGATGGCGCCATGGATACTCGTGAGCCGGGAGCTGTTTCTGTACCATTACGCGCCGATCGTTCCATTCCTTGCGGTGGCTCTTGCATGGCTTGCCAGCGCGCGGTCGCCGGGGCGCCGACCGTCTTGGATAGGTATCGCGACCGTGGCCGGAAGCGCGCTGTTTGTTTTCGCCGCCGCGTTCCCGATGCTGGATGGGTGGTATGTGCCGCAGTCGTATCTCGATCAGGTCAGGGCGTGGATCCCCTGGGTCTTCTAGCTTTCTTTGGTGGGCTACCGCGCACCGTAGTGACGGTCGTTGGGGTTCCTGGGTCTTCCCGATGAGATCGTCAGCCTTCGAAAGGCGGAACGCCCACGGCTTCCGGTCCGTTGCCCTGGAAACGCTCGCGGAAGCCGTCCAGGGCGTCCCTCGAGTACTCGGCACAGGCCTGGCTCGCCGCCCATCCCGCAGCCGCGTAGGTGGTATCTCCCTCGAGACCGTCGTACGGCACGGCGAGAACCGGCCGGGGGGCCGTGCCGGGCAGGTCGGGGTCGTTGTTGGCGGTTTCGACATACGCCTCGAGGTCGTCGATTGCGTCCTCCGGCATGTCCGGGCTGTACCAGATGGCTATCTGGCCATGCTCGAGGTTATGCACGACTGCGCCTTCCGGCTGCTCGGACGGGAAGAACCCGGCATCGAGCGGCGTGCCGAAGTGGTTCCCGGAGGTGGGCGGCGTGGTCTCGTACTCGACGGGCTGCGCCGGGTCGATGTGTTCGCGTCCCGCGGCCTCGAACTCTTCGATATCCGTGCAGCCGGCTTCGTCCTTCGACACTCCCGCAGGAGCGGAGCTGGACCCGCCCGAGTCGCCGCCGGTTTGCTGGACGATGAGGATCACGACGATGGCGGCAACGAGCAAAGCGATACCGAAAGTGATCAGGTTCGAACGCCGGTGCGCTCGTTGCTGTTGAGCCTTGCGAGCCTCTTCGGCGAGCCTTTTCCGCTGCTTCTCTTGCAGTTTCTTACTCACGGCCGCAGAGGCTATCAGGCGGACGGAGCGGTCGACGGCGTTCCATCCTTATCCCAATCACCTAAATAGGTCCTCGCCCGGAGAACGAACTATGGAGGTTGCGGTCCCACGACCCCAAGAGACTTCGGCTCCGCGTATGACGGCCGCGCAGATCCCTGCGGTCTTCCTCATGACCATTTCGGCCGCGCCGGCGATCTGATCAGCAACGCAGATACGGGTTGCGACGAGTTCCTGCCCGAAGGCGTCCACCTGGCCGGTGTAGTCAACGAAGGGGTCGAAGCCGGCGACGCCGATAGCGACGTTGGTCTGGCCGACCCTCCAGGCGCGCCCGAAAGTGTCGGCTACGACGACGCCTATATCGACGCCGTTCAGATGCGCGATGCGAGCACGGATCCGTCGCGCAGAAAGGTCCGGATCCAGAGGAAGCAGAACGACGCGGTCACCTTCGACGTTCGACGCGTCGACGCCGGCGTTGGCGCAGATGAAGCCATGGCGGGTCTGGGAGATGATCATGTCTCCTTGTCTGCGCAGCACCCGGCTGGACTCCTGTAACGCTGCGTCGATCCGGTCGGTTGCCTCTACGAACCGGTTCTCTGATTTCGACACGACCTTTTGGGCGAGCACAAGGATGTCGCGGTCGCGCAGCTCCAGGTTCTTCGTCAGGACCAGAGAAGCAAGATCATCCCCCGGCTCGATCTCGGGCATCCCTTCGACGGGAAGGATCGTCAGACCGCTCACATGGCGGCCAGGGAGCTGGCCAGGCGCTCCGAAGAATCGTGATCTTGCATGATGGTGTCGATCGCGGCCGCCCTCATACCCGTTGCCTCTACCTTCGCGAGCTCCTCCTCGTCGCTTGCGTCCACCACGAAAACGTCGCAGAAGTCGGCGTACATCTCGGCCACTCCCGACGCCGAAGCCTGCGCTCCCAGGCTGCGAAGGAGCCGGTCGGCCGGTCCCTTCAAAGCGGCCCCTCGCACGATCGGGCTCACCGCAACGACGTGCGGATGGTCCCGGAGGGCGGCTCGGACCCCGCCGAGTCCGACGATCGGACCGATGGACACGATCGGGTTCGACGGGCACAGAACGACCACGTCGGCAGCAACGATGCGATCGAGGACTTGCGGCCCGGGCTCGGCGACGTCGATACCCTTGAACTCGACCTCGACGACTTCGGGTTCCGTACGCTCCTTGACGAAATACTCCTGGAAATCCAGCACCCTTCCGTCGCTCGTACGGAGCATCGTGGCGACCCGGTCATCGGACATCGGAAGGATCGTCGGACGGGCCCCCAGTGCCCTTCTGATGTCATCGGTGATCGCACTGAGGGACTCGTTGCGATCCAGCCGCTCGGTGCGGTACAGGCACGTCGCCATATCGCGATCCCCCAGCCGGAACCACGAGTCATGGCCCAGACGCTTCAGGCCGTCCACCACCTCGAAGGAATCACCCCGGAGACCCCAGCCCCGGTCGGTGTCGGCGAGCCCGGACAGCCAGTAGGTCACGATGTCTACGTCCGGCGACACGTGGACCCCGTAAAGACGCGCGTCGTCTCCCGTATTCACGATCGCCGTCAGGTCGGCCCCAACGACGCGATCCAAGCCCACCAGGAGCTTCGCGCCGCCAACACCGCCTGCGAGAGCCGTCACTTTCACGAGCATCGAGTCTAGTAGCGTTGCGGCGATGGACCACCTTGGATCGCTCTTGACCCGTGTCGGCCGGCGCGAGCGCCTATCCGACCGAGAGGTCCGGGCGCTCTCGTCGCTGGCTCTCGGGTCGCCTTCGTCGGTGGTCGCTGCAGCCGGCAAGTTGCGCGACGCCACGACTGGGCCGCGCGTGACCTTCTCGCGCAAGGTCTTTATCCCTCTCACCAGGTTGTGCCGCGATAGCTGCGGATACTGCACTTTCGTGCATCCTCCGCGGCCCGGTGAAGCTGCCTACATGTCCCTGGACGAGGTCGTCGAAGTAGCTCGCAGGGGCGAGCAGGCGGGTTGCAAGGAAGCCCTCTTCACGCTGGGCGACAAGCCCGAGCGGAAGTGGAGGCAGGCACGCGAGGAGCTCGAGGGTCTCGGATTCTCGTCCACCATCGAGTATCTGACGGCCGCTTGTGCGGCGGTACTTCGTGAGACCTCCCTGCTTCCTCACGCCAATCCGGGCGTCATGACGGCGGACGAGGTCGAGATGCTGCGCCCGGTCAGCGTGAGCCAGGGCATGATGCTGGAGACGATCTCGGAGCGGCTGCTGGGGCGCGGTATGGCTCACTTCGCCGCGCCCGATAAGAGGCCCTCGGCCCGGCTGGCAACCCTCGAGAATGCAGGGGCGGCCTCGGTTCCTTTCACGACGGGGATCCTGGTCGGCATCGGCGAGACCTTCGACGAACGCGTCGACGCTCTGCTGGCGATCCGCGCGGCCCACGAACGCCACGGTCACATCATGGAAGTGATCGTCCAGAACTTCCGAGCTAAGCACGGAACGGCCATGGCGACTCATCCCGAGGTTTCGGTGGGCGAGATGGGGCTCGCGGTTGCGCTGGCGCGCCTCATCCTGCCCCCCGAGATCGTCGTACAGGCGCCGCCCAACCTGACCCCCGACGAGTACGGGACGTACCTCGACGCGGGGCTGGCCGACTGGGGTGGCGTTTCCCCGGTCACACCCGATCATGTGAATCCCGAGGCGCCGTGGCCGAAGTCGGAGGAGCTGCGCGCGGTGACGCAGGGACGCGGCTACTCGCTGGTGGAGCGGCTGGCCGTGTATCCGAGCTTCTGTGACTCTCCGTCGGCGCGATCGATCTGGATCGACCCGTCGCTACGCCCGGCGGTGCTCGATGCCACCGACGCGGAGGGTTACCGGCGCCTGGATGCTTGGTACTCCGGAGGCGAAGCGCCGCCTTCGGCTCAGGCTGGCATCGCGATCGAGCAAGCCAGGGCGGGGGCCTGGCGGGTTCCGGGCAGAGCGGTCCGAGGATCCCTCACGACGTGCCTCGACCGAGCCGCAGACGGCGAAGAATTGGATGAGGAGCAGATCCGGCTTCTGTTCACGGCGCACGGTGCTGAAGCTGAACGCCTCTACGCGGTGGCCGATGAGTTGCGAAAGGCGACGGTTGGCGACGATGTGACCTATGTCGTGAATCGCAACATCAACTACACCAACATGTGTTACTTCAAGTGCGGTTTCTGTGCGTTCAGCAAGGGCCCCAAGTCGCTGAACCTGCGAGGCGAGCCATATCTATTAACTCCCGAGGAAGTGGCGCAACGCGCGAGCGAGGCATGGGATCAGGGTGCGACCGAAGTGTGTATGCAGGGCGGCATCCACCACTCCTTCACGGGAGACAACTACGTCGAGTATCTCGAGGCAGTGAAGAAAGAGGTTCCTCGCATGCACGTGCATGCGTTCACCGCGTTGGAGGTGTGGCAAGGGGCTCATACATCCGGTATCAGCGTGCGGTCGTTCCTCGAACGACTCAAGGACGCGGGTCTGGCTACGCTGCCCGGGACCGCAGCCGAGATCCTCGACGATGAGATCCGCTCGCTGATCTGCCCCGACAAGATCAACACGGAGCAGTGGTGCGAGGTTCACAAGATCGCCCATGGTTTGGGGCTTCGCTCGAATGCAACGATCATGTTCGGAACGGTCGAAGGCCCGCGCAGCTGGGCCAGGCATCTCTGCGTGGTGCGCGATCTACACAAAGAGCTCGCGGACGAGAGCGGGGGCCTTTTCGAGTTCGTGCCCTTGCCGTTCGTGCACATGGCGTCGCCTATCTATCTGAAGGGCAAGGCGAGGCGCGGGCCCACCTTCGCCGAAGCGCTCAAGATGCACGCCGTGGCGAGGATCGCCCTGCATGGCTGCATACGCAATATCCAGGTCTCGTGGGTCAAGATGGGGGCCGAGGGATCGAAGCTTGCGCTTCAAGCGGGCGCGAACGACCTCGGCGGAACCCTGATGAACGAAAGCATCTCGAGGGCTGCTGGGGCGAGCCATGGTCAGGAGTTCGACGCAAGAAGCATGGAGGCGTTGATACGCTCGATCGGAAGGATCCCCAGGCGCCGGACGACCTTGTACGCCACGGCCCCTGTTTGACTAGGCAGCGCGGCGCCCGCTTGATCACCGCGCGCAAAGAGGCTTAAGAGATGGCGACCACCATTCGAACGGCACAATCGCGCACCGAGTCCACCGTAGCGGAGCCGGGCTCGCCCAGCGTCCTCGCGGTGGTGGTGACGCATCGCGGCCGCGAGTGGTTGAAGGAGTGCCTTGTCTCACTCAACTGCCAGACGTATGGCTCCATGGATGTGCTGGTCGTGGACGACGCGTCGCCCGACTTCAGGACGACTCCCCACCTGAAGCGAGTCGTGAAACGTCACATCCGTCGACGACGCTGGGGATTCCTGCGAACCCCCCGGCCACTCGGATTCGGAGGCGCCATCAACTGGGCCCTGTCGCGGATACGCACGGATGCGGATCTATTGCTGTTCATCCACGACGACGCGGCTCTCGACCCCGACGCCGTGCAAGAGATGGTCCGGGCGGTGGTGACCGATCCATCGACGGCGATCGTGGGTCCCAAAGTGGTCGCGTGGGATGACCCCACTCGCCTTGAAGAGGTCGGTATGGCCGTCGACCGATTCGGCTATCCGTATAAGGGGCTCGAGGCGGACGAGATCGATCTGGGGCAACACGACGCACCGTCTGAAGTCTTCTTCGTTACGTCTACCTGCTTGCTGGTCCGGCACGAGGTCTTCCGGCAGCTCCGGGGTTGGGATGCTCGTATGCGCGCCTTCTCGGAGGACCTGGACCTGTGCTGGCGCGCGCGCGTTGCCGGGCACAGCGTCCGTGTTGAGCCACGGGCAAAGGCCCGGCACGCTATAGCGTTAGCGACCGGTCAGAGGGAGTCGCGCTTTCTCCCGAGCCGGTATTACATCCGCCGGAACCGTCTACGCGCTGTCACCAAGAACGTCTCCACGCTGCGGCTGCTGTTCTTGATACCGCAATTCATCCTCGTGACATTCGCGGAGATGCTGGGCTTCATCATCCTTCGTCAACCGCGAGAGATCGTTAACCTCGCGCGCGCGTTGGGATGGAACTTGTTGCATTTCCCTCAGACCCTGTCGGCCAGAACAAAGGTGCAGCTGGGACGGAAGGTCTCGGACCGGACCTTGCGACGTTTGACCGTCAAAGAGTCGACCCGCGTTCGCTCGTATGTGAGTCATCAAGCGGAACGACTCGAGGAAGCGTGGGGCCGGCGTGCCGATTTCGTTTCACAGCGTGGCACGCAGGTGCGGTCCGTCGGACGGCAAGCGGCCGGGCTCCCGGTCCTCTTGGGGATCGTCGCGATCGTGCTGTTGTTGATCGGCTTCCGTCACTTCCTGTGGGGTCCTCAGGCATCGGTCGGAGAGCTACTGCCGTTCCCAGCGCGCGGCACGGGGATGCTGCGGGCATATTTCTCTTCCTGGGAAGGGGTGGGATTGGGGCAGCCGGGGCCTACGTCTCCCGCCTACTTCTTGCTCGGTCTCTGGCCGCTGATCACGTTGGGGGCCGCCGGCGCGGCCCAGAAACTTCTCATCTTGAGCCTGGCGCTCGTCGCGCTATGGGGCGCGTACCGCCTCATGGCCGACCTTGTAGACCGTCCCGCCCGATGGGCCTCGGGGGTCACGTACGTCTTGAGCACGACCGGCTACGTGGCGTTGCGGGAGGGTTCACTCGGCGCTCTTGTCTTCGCCACTGCCGCGCCGTTCGCGCTGCACTCACTGCTCCGGTTCACGGGTTGGGTACGTCCGGCGGCGTGGTCGGCGGGACGTGAAGCGGCGGTCCTCGCCGTCGCGGGCGCCGTCTCCGCCTCTTTCGTTCCGGGCAGCTTGATTATCTATGTCCTCGCTCTCGTGCTGCTGACGATCGGGCGCGCGGTTCTCGGTCTGCGTTCATCGACGATGCGCAGTGTGCCACTGGCCGTCCTGGGCCTCGCCGGCTCTTGGGTGCTTCTGTTGCCCTGGAGCCTGACGTGGTTCTCGCCGGGCGGGCCTCTCGGCAGGCTGACCGGTGACGAGACCTGGCGCTTCTACGCGTCCGCCTTTCGCGGCGATTCGAT
>JALZOM010000065.1 GCA_030913945.1 Actinomycetota bacterium | reverse complement strand
GTGTCCACCACGGCGAGAGCCTCCAGGTAGGCCGCTTCCGAATCCATCGCCTCCGGGTCACATGCCATCTCCGTCATGGCCAGACCGCCCTTGAGACTGAAGGAATCTCCGTTGATATCCAGATCCCCGCCATAGATGTTGCAGGCGGCGGTCCCGCCGGCCTTTTGATCCGAGATGTCGAGCGTGATCCGGTAGCCCTTGATGACCGGCACCTCGCCGTCGGGTCCTCGACCGTCCGTCAGTCTCCAAGCACCCGTATAGGGACTCGGTGACGCCGAGCCCCCGCCCGTTGATCCTCCGGCGCCGCAGGCGATGGCGACCAGGCACAGCGCGACCACCCCGGCTCGCACGCCCAGGGCTGTGGGTTCCACTAAGGCTTTCTTCATGGCGGTAAGACGGTACCCGCAAGCAGGATGTTCCCGATGGTGTTAGCCAGGCAAGCAATGGCCGGCCTGCCGGACGCCGCCGAAGAACAGCCGACCTGCCGACAAGCTGGCTCGGTCTCGAACAGGGCTTCTCGTTGTCGTCTGACGAGCCTTGGAAGACTTCCTGGTTCTTGTTGATCGATGAGCGATGCGTTTCCGCATTCGTGAACTCACCGCCACGTTAGGCGTAGCGGCAGCGACATTTACGATGACCCGATGCAAGATTCCGCGCCAGACCGACCTTTCATCCGTCACCCGATCGGTTTGATGCTTGCAGTCGGACTTACGGGGTTCGGACTCGGTGTCCTGACGGCGTACGCGCAGGAATGGCTCCCCGAACAAGTCGGTTCCCTCGCCAACTCAAGCGGGTCCTGGTGCTTGATCGCGGCCCTGCTCGCTCTCCTCGCAACGAGCCAGTTAGCGGCGGCTGGCTGCGGTTTCCTGTCACTCGGCACGCTACTTGCTGGGTACATCTTCGGGGCCGCCTTGCGAGGTGATCCTTCCTCGATGGGGCTCATCGGATTCTGGGGCCTCGCCGCGGTCCTGGTCGGCCCCTTCCTTGGCCTCGGTGCCCATTGGGTCAAGACCAACAGGCCGATCCTGAACGCGGTCGGGGCAGGCGGGATAAGCGGTCTTCTGGTTGGCGAAGGCGTTTATGGGCTCGCCTACATCGCCGACTCAACTTATCCGCCGTATTGGTGGACCCAGATCATCTTCGGCGTCGTCTTGTTGGTCTGGGCGGCCGCGAAACGCCTCCGGCGTCCCCATCTCGTGGCGCTCGCGGTCGGTCTCAATCTGATGGTCACCGCCGCCTTCGTTGTGGTTGCGCAGCTGAACTTCATCGCGCTCTTCCCGTAACCGCTGCACGCCTTACGCCTGTTTCACAGAGCGGGGGGACCAGATCCGAACTTGCGACTCTCACATGGCGTGGGAACAGGCCGCCCCCTAACGAAGGCGAGCGATGCACTACGGTTCCCTTATGGCCACAGAAGATGGTGCCTCTGTCAGAGGCCCATTGTCCCCCTTCGTTCTTGTTCGCCTGGAGAGCGCAGCCATACTCGCCGTGGCGCTCTACCTCTATAGCAAGAACGGTGAAAGCTGGATTCTTTTTGTGTTCTCTTTCTTGTCCCCGACCTTACGATTCCTATCTATTTCGCGAATAGGCAAGCCGGTGCCGCGGCCTACAACCTTGTTCACACCTACGCGTGGCCCGCTCTTCTTGTCGGAATCGCGGTGGGGGGCGGGAGCGACCTCATGCTCTCGATCGGGCTTATCTGGTTCGCGCACATCGGGGCTGATCGCATGTTGGGGTTTGGCCTGAAATACCCGGTCGATTTCAAGCAGACCCATATCCAACGTCTCTGACTTCCTCCTAGCTCAAAGGAGGCCCTTACAATCAGCCCGTGCTCATCGCGGTCGTCACCGAGACGGATCTGTCGGACCTGCTGCCGCTGCTGCGCGCATATTGCGACTTCTACAAGGTTTCGCCGAGCGATCGTGAGTTGCTCGATCTGGCTCGCTCGCTGCTCGCCGATCCTGATTGCGAGGGTTTCCAGCTGATAGCGCGCGAGAGTAGCGGCCGTGCAGTCGGCTTCGCGACCGTCTACTGGAGCTGGTCCACGCTCACCGCCGCCCGAGAGGCGATCATGAACGACCTGTTCGTGCACCCGGATGCCCGGGGGTCGGGCGTGGCCGAGGCGTTGATCGAGGAGTGCCGCGAGCGCTCCAGGCATCGCGGCGCCGCCTCGTTGAGCTGGCAGACAGCGAAGGACAACCTCCGGGCTCAGACGGTCTACGAACGAGTCGGAGCCAAGCGCGACGAATGGATCGACTACTCGCTGGACACGACCCGCCGCGTCAAAGGGACGAGGAAATCAACCGAATCTAGGAAAGGGTAGCGGCGCACTAAGTCGGCATTCAGCGGGTGGTGCGAACCCACCTCGAGTTGGCGGGCGAAGCCCTCAAGTATGTCGTTCCTCAGTCACTTCCTTAGGCGGCCATCCTCACCGTGAGGAAGATATGCACTGTGGTTGCGATCTCAGCAATCCCGAACAAGATGTAATACGCCCAAGCTTCGCTGACAAGATTGCTGATGTTCAGGAGCGTGTACAGGATCGCTAGGATCACGTGTAGCGGGCGGACTCTTGACGGCAAGAGCATCGGTTCCACGACCGGTTACACGGACGCCAACGTCTACCCGACGAAGGGACCATCTGGGGTGCTTCCAAGGACTTGGCCGTTGTTTTTCAGGAATCCGACAAGTGAGGTAGGCACCGTTTCCAGACCACGTTTTCGCCCAAGGCGGTACTGATTTGTCCATCCGCGTGAAATGCTTGCCCTATATAGACCCATCCGACGATGCAGCGGAAATGGATGCAATGAGGAAGACCTGGATAGTCGCGGCCGTTGCGTTGATCGTGCTCGCTACCACTTCGATCGTCATCGCGGGACATGAGGAGGGTCATACAAGCGCCGTAGGGGGTGCTCTCAAGCAGGTAAAGGTCGTTCGTCACAGCTTCCCTCACCCGCAGTATCCGGGAGGGCAGTGGTCGATAACGAGCACCCAGTTCGTGGACGTTCCGGGAGCACAAACCAACATCACCGTGCCCGCAGGGCAACAGGGTTTGATCATCGTTCGCTTCAGTCCCAGCATCATCTGCCAGGGAACGGGGAGCATATGTGAGGCGCGTGTGTTGATCGGTGGAGAGGAGGCGAGACCTGTAAAAGCGACGCTCATGAGCTCGAACAACAACTGGGGTGTGCTTTATACGGAGCGTTCTCGCGGACCGTTGGGGCCTGGAACGTATGGTGTGAAGGCGCAGGTGCTGGTGACATCCGGGACCAGCGGAGGCGCGCTGCACATGAGGAGCTACCACTTGACGGTCGAGAGAATCGAGGGCTAGCGCCGCGACTGGCGACCCTCACCTTGGCCAAGAAAGGTGATTGAAACGCGCCGCTCGCGCGGTCCAGGTCGCTAATCAGCATCTCCGCAAGTCAGGAGGTCGATCAAGAGACTCACCCGTAATCATCGGTGGTCATCTTTGATCTCCTTACAGGAGCGGAAAGGGGCGACGCCAAATCGAGGTCAACCCCCCAGCCGGACGCGAGCAGCTGTTCGACCGCCACGGCCTCTCCGCCGGCCGCTATTCGTTTCTGTAGTCGATAAGTCCGGATCCAAATTCTGATGACCGCAGGGCGCTCCACCCAAGAATCCCGGTGATGCCTTCCAGCTTCTCCATCACTCGGAAACCGGTGTCGTCGATCTCGAACTGCACCAAACCCTTCGCGTGGCTGCTGTCTCTCATCTTGATAACGGCGAGAGCGCGACGTATCTCGGATTCGATCTCTATGTACCGGAGAAGCAATACGTTCTGGAAGAGGAATGACAAGCCACCGGTCGCCTCCAGCTCAGGGCCTAGAGTGGTCGTCTCGCTTGTGATGAGCACGGAGGCCCCCGCGTCGCGGATGATCGACATGAGTGATCTGGCGTACGCAGGGAACCGGTGTCCCTCGCGCGCCGCCATCACCAACTCCGCCAAACTGTCGAAAACAACCCGGCCGACGGCCCCGGCTATAAGCTCCTTCCGAAGAACCGCGCCGATGGCATCGAGGTCGAGCCGCCCCTGCGGGACGTGGTGGATAATGAGCCGGCCTGAGGACAGTGCTTCTTCCATCTCTATACCGAACGAAGCCGCCTTCGCCAAGAGTTGGTCTTCGGTTTCCTGGAACGAGATGTAGAGGCAACGTTCTCCATCCTTGAGCCCGCGCTCCGCGTAATGAAGGGAGAGAACGGTCTTCCCGCAGCCCGATGGGCCCATGAGCGCGGTGGCATCCGTCCTCCGGACCCCGCCCCCCATCATCTCGTCGAGTTGTGAGACCCCGATCGGCATCTTCTCCCCATGACTGAGGCCCGGAGCATCTTGCGGCGCGATCGTTTCGAGGCGAGGGACGATCTCCACGCCTTTGGACGTGATCTGGAAGGAGTGCTTCCCCTCCAAGGGACGTGCGCCGCGCATCTTTACCACCCGAAGCCAACGGCGATCGACCGGTTCATGGGGGTCGTAAGCGAGATCGATGATTCCGTCGGCCAAAGCGAACTCCGGACCGTTCCGCTCCTCAAGCGTGAATTCACCCGGGAGGATCAGAACCGCCCCGGTGTGTGCGATGCGACTCGCCATGTCGTACAGCGCTCTTCGCAACTGACGCTCGTCGGCGAAGTCGTGCAGGGCTCTGGCGCTGTCGATCACGACCACCGAGGGGTGAGTCTCCACGCACTTCCGAACCACCTCTGTAACGATCGGACCAAGGGGATCGTCGCTACTGTGGTCGACCAGGTCACCGAGGTGGATGAACTCAACAGCTTTCTCTAACGCTTCGCGATCGAAAAACTGGAACTGCTCCACGTGGCTGATGAGCTTCAGATGCGGTTCTGCAAGCGTGGTGTAGTAGATCGCCTTGTGCTCCGGTGTGGCATTAGCGAAACAGATCTGCTGCGTCAGGATGGTCTTCCCGGTTCCGGGGGCACCTGCGATAACCAGCAGGGAGCCGGGCTCCATCCCAGCGCCTAGAACGACATCGAACTCGGGCACACCGGTGGCGAGACGCTTCAATCAGGTCCCCCATCTAGGATAGAGAGCACCGCCGCCAGGAACTCGCTAACCTCCGGAAACTTGGTCACCACGACGTGCGCGCCTACCGAAGCATCTGGGTTGCTGGTTAACGACATGATCGGGATGCTCCCCGTAGCTTCGTCGGACCGAAGATGCTCGATGAGCTCGTTCCCATCCATCACCGGCATCATTAGATCGGTGATGACGAGATCCGGGCTAACGTCCCTCAGCACCTCGAGTGCTGAGGAACCGTTGATCGCTTCGTCGACCTCATAGCCCCCTTGCTCGAGGATAAGGCGCAGCATGAAACGGACATCAGGCTCGTCGTCAACGATTAAGACCCTTTTCACCCGTTGCCGGCTTCCCATCTACTCCAAGAATCCCAACTCTGACTTATCAATGTAGCTCGTGACCGGCGAGTTGTGTTTGCCAATGCGCTGCGCAACCATCCGTCCGCCTCGAAGGGGAGCTTTTGGTCCTGCTCCTCCCGCATGAGGGCAACTAGTAGAGATCGCCCGTCGGCTTCGGCGCCATTCCAGTCGCAGGAGACGAGTGGCTCGTTTCACAAGAGAAAGAGGCGACGGCCAAATAGATACAAGAAGCCATCGGCGGGGAGCTGTGGGGCAACACCGAGCGGATGCCTTGGTGCCCCGAGGGCTTCTCGTTCTTCCTCCGGGGGATGTAGCCGTTATCTCGGCGGGCGCGCGACTAGCATTCTCTGCGACGATACGAGGATGTTCACGCCGCTAGAACGCGATCGGGTACGTGACCACGTATTAGAGATCGCTCGTGGCGACGATCGGGTCGTCGCCGCAGCTCTCGTGGGTTCCCTTGCGCACGACGATGGCGATCGTTGGTCGGACATCGATCTTTCCTTCGCTGTAAGGGACGACGTCTCCGTCTCGGATGTTCTTGATGATTGGACGACCACGGTGACCGAGGACCTTGGCGCGGTTCACCTGTTCGACCTCGTCGTAGCTCTCATCCAGTACCGGGTGTTCCTACTTCCGGAATGCTTGCAGCTCGACTTGTCGTTCTCACCCGCGTCGGTGTTCAGACCGACGAGCTCGCGATTCCGATTGCTCTACGGGCAGGCTGGTGAGCCCATCGATCCGGATCCGCCTTCAGCCGACGAGCTGCTCGGTTGGGCCGTGCTGTATGCGCGGGATACGCGGGTCTCGATCGAGCGCGGCGACATCTGGCGCGCGGAGCGTTCCCTTTCCGAACTGCGAAGCTATGCGCTTAGCTTTGCCTGCAGCTTGAGAGGCCTTCCAGCAAGCTACGGGAAGGCCCACGACCGACTCCCAGCGCGCGTTCTCGCAAGCTTCACAGGGTCGTTGGCATCTACAGTGGAGCCGCGAGAGTTGGCCCGGGCCCTGAGGGGTGCCGTTGCAGCTCTGCGAACAGAATGCGCGAATACCCCAGGCGTCCCACCGAAACTCGATGACTACCTGGGAGACGTAGTGGCCGCCCCTTGGGAGTTGGATGAAGGACCCTAGCGGCGCCGAGCGAGCGCGACGTGGTGTCGACGAGCGGGAGGCGGCAATCAGAGAGCGCTTCCCGAGGGTGACCACAGGGAAGGGCGATGCCCGGCGGCTCATCGGAGACACCCGGCAAAAAAGGCCCTGAGCTGCGCTTACAGAGCGGGCGACCAGATTCGAACTGGCGACCCTCACCTTGGCAAGGTGAACCAGGCCAGACACGCAACCTGCTCTTTCTTGAGTTTGTCCTGCTCAGAGCGGCTTTTCACCTGGACAGCGAGGGCCACGAATGGACGCCGTTTCCCTAATCGTGCTGCACGTTTGCTGCACGCTTCTGTTCTCGGAGCCACGGCCGGATCGTCTTCTCCACACCGGACCGCACGCGGCGAGCTCGGCGTCAGGGGGCGGCATCTTTCCCCAGGAGGCGCGCCTAACGGGACGCCCTTTGGACGACACTCGGGAGCAGGATGTTCCCAGCGTCCCCCCGGTCAGGCCTCGCTTTCCCGGCTACGTGAGGTGCTGGCGGAGGCCGCGGCCAGGCCGCGAGGGGCCCCGGGACCTGGGACTGCACCGATTACGTATGGCGATGAGTCCCGATTTGTCTCACTCTTGGAATGAATAGTTCAGTGGCCGACTACAACCTCTGGGAGTCAACCGTGCGTAGAAGCCTGCTCGTCCTGGCGGTCACCGTGTTCTCGATGACGGCGATGATCCAGCCCGCCGGAGCAACCCACACATGGGGCAACTATCACTGGGCCAGGACCTCGAATCCGTTCACCCTCACGCTCGGCGACAACATGAGCAGCGCGTGGGACCCCTATCTTCAGATGGCCTCGGATGACTGGTCGGCGGATATCGCCGGGAACCCCGTCAACACGAGGGTGGCGGCGGGCATGACGACGCCGCGCAAGTGCCGGGCTGTTACGGGTCGGATCGAAGTCTGTAACGCGGCCTACGGCAACAATGGCTGGCTCGGTGTAGCGAACGTGTGGCTTTCCTCGGGCGGTCACATCACGAAGGCCACGACGAAGATGAACGACACCTACTACAACACAACCAAATACAACACCCCGACGTGGAGGGCGGCAGTGGTGTGCCAGGAGCTCGGACACACCTTCGGTCTCGACCATCAGGACGAGTCGGGAGCTGACTTCCACACTTGCATGGACTATGCTTCCAACCCCGACGCAGACAACATGCACCCGAACACCCACGATTACGAGCAGCTGACGATGATCTACTCGCACTTCGACTCGACCTCGACGATTGGCTCCGCAGCGGCGTCCGCCGGTCGCTCGCCGGTGGCCGACAGTCACCGCGCCGGCCGCTCCAAGTTCGTGACGCGCTACGCCGACGGCTCGATGAAGATCAGGTTCGTCGTCTGGGTGAAGTAGACGGAAGAGACCCCAAAAGCTTCCATCATCCGTCGTGCCATCGAGAGCCTGGTCCCATGGCGCAAAGTCGCGCGTGTGCAAAGGATCTTGCTGCACGTGTGCTGCACGCCTGCTGCACGGTGCCCTCCTCGCGCGCATCAGGGGCCGCAAAAAGGGCCCCTGACCTGCTATTTTACAGAGCGGGCGACCAGATTCGAACTGGCGACCCTCACCTTGGCAAGGTGATGCTCTACCACTGAGCCACGCCCGCAGATGAGCCATTGTAGTGGCCCGGATGAGTTGGGGCTAGCGGCCGGTGCTCCCGAAGCCACCCTCGCCCCTGGCCGACGCAGGGAGCTCGTCGACCGCCTCGAGCGCGACCGCCTCGACCGCCTGGATCACCAGCTGGGCCACCTTCTCGCCCCGCTTGATGTAGATCGGCGACACCGGGTCGAGGTTCGTGACCAGCACCTTGATCTCGCCCCGATATCCCGAAT
This sequence comes from Actinomycetota bacterium, assembly GCA_030913945.1. Lineage (GTDB taxonomy): Bacteria > Actinomycetota > CADDZG01 > CADDZG01 > WHSQ01 > JACCXF01. The sequence goes on along the minus strand of JALZOM010000065.1, from coordinate 5,248 downwards.
CGATGAGGCCGGGGGCGTTCACGATCGCCAGACCTTCACGGAGAGCCCGGCCCGACTTGGCGTGCACGAAGCCGGCGAAGCCCTGCGGGATGGCGACGGCGATCCCGGTGGCGACGGCCGCTCGGTCGCCCGGCTTCAGGGTGACGTCTTCCGAGGCCAAGAGGTCGAGGCCGGCGTCCATTTCGCGCGCGTAGCTGGGGAGCGGCAGGCTTTCGTCCAACCGCTTCACGGACAGCTTCATGCCCCTCCCCCATTCACTTGCTTGGGAGGGAATTTCTTCAGCAGCGAGCCCAGCTCACGCTCGAAGTCGTCGAGCTCCTGGAAGTCCTTGTAGACCGAGGCGAAGCGGAGGTAGGCGACCTCGTCCAGGTCACGCAGGCGCTCGAGCACGTCGCGCCCGATCTCGGAGGTCGGCACGGGGCGCCGACCGTCGGCACGCATCTCGTCCTCGACGTCGGCCGCGATCGACTCGATCTCGGCCATGGTCACCGGACGGTTCTTGCACGCCCGCTTGATGCCCTCGACGACCTTGGTAGAGTCGAAGGGTTCCTCCACTCCGTTGCGCTTCACGATGATGAGGGGGACCTCTTCCGGCCGCTCGAAGGTCGTGTAGCGACGACTGCAGGCCAGACATTCACGACGGCGTCGTATCGTGCGGCCTTCCTCGGCGAGGCGCGACTCGACGACCTTGTCTTCTTCGGCTGAGCAGTAGGGGCAGCGCACGTTTAGACCCTAGCGGTTAGACCGCCTCGGCCCCCTCGTCGCGGATCTTCTTCAGCTGCGCGCGCAGCTTGCGAAGGTCGGCTTGATAATCCTCGACGTCCTCGGGCGCGGCCGGCTTCTTCGCGGTCGTCCACTTGACCGACTCCCGTCGCTGAGTTCCGCACAGTGGACACGAGGTGGATCGGGGTTCTAGCTCCGCTCCACACTCGGCGCAGTTCTTGGCGGCCATGTCAACCAGCTCCTAGGAGCACCCGCTCGTCGAGCCGCAGGCGGGGCAGGCGAAGCACGATCCAGCCGGGTGCATCTGCACTCCGCAGGTTCCACAGAACGGGAGCGACCCGGCGTGCGCATCGGCAACCGGTCCGAGAACCATCACGCTCTCGGCGGGGCCGCCGTTCGTGTGGCCGTTCCCATTGCCGTTCGTCTTCTCCTCGTCCCCCGGGGCGAGCTTCGATTCGATCTCGGTCACCCGCTCGCCGGAGGTGCGGATGTTGAGCGCGTGCCGTTCCTCGGGTGTCAGGTACTCAAGCGCCAACAGTCGGAACACGTAGTCGAGCACCGAGGTCGCGATCCGGAAGTCGGGATCGTCGGTCATGCCGGATGGCTCGAAGCGAGTGTTCACGAACGTCTTCACGTAGGCGGAGAGAGGCACCCCGTACTGCAGGCCCATCGAGATCGAGATGGCGAATGCATCCATGATCCCGGCGAGCGTCGAGCCTTGCTTAGCGACCTTGAGGAAGATCTCCCCCACTGTTCCGTCGGGGAACTCGCCGGTCGTGATGTAGCCCTCGGTGTCGGCCACCCGGAACTTGTAGGTGCGGGCGCTCCGGCGCTTGCCGAGACGACGGCGCACCGGTTCCGGCATGTCCGTCACCGTGGTCTCGACCTTCACCACGTCCTTCTTGGTGGCCGAGAGCGGCTGCCCGACCTTGCAGTTGTCACGGTAGAGGGCGAGCGCCTTCAGACCGAGCTTCCATCCCTCGATGTATGCGTTCTCGACGTCCTCGACCGTCACGTTCTCCGGAAGATTCACAGTCTTGCTGATGGCTCCGCTGATGAAGGGCTGCACCGCAGACATCATCTTGATGTGGCCCATGTAGTGGATCGAACGATCGCCCATCGCGGTGTCGAACACGGTCATGTGCTCTTCACGTAGGTGTGGTGCGCCGACGACGTGGGAGTTGTCGTCGATGTAGGCGACGATGTCCTTCACCTGGTTCTCGTCGTAGCCCAGCTTGCGGAGCGCGCGCGGGACCGTCTGGTTCACGATCGACATGGTTCCGCCACCAACCAGCTTCTTTGTCTTCTTGAGAGCCAGGTCCGGCTCGATGCCCGTGGTGTCGCAATCCATCAGTAGTCCGATGGTCCCCGTCGGAGCGAGCACCGTTGCTTGTGCGTTCCGATAACCGTTCATCTCGCCGAGGGCCACCGCCTCGTCCCACGATGTCCTCGCCGCATCGACGAGCTCGGCGGGGGCCAGCCCATCCGGGATCTCGTACGCCGCGTCGCGATGCTTGTTCATCACGCGGATGTGCGGATCGCGGTTGCCCTCGTACTCCTCGTAGACACCGACCCTCTTCGCCATCTTGGCCGAGGTCGCGTAGCAGTGTCCGGTCATCAACGCGGTGATCGCCGCGGCCCATGCACGGCCCTCGTCCGAGTCGTACGCGAGACCCGAAGCCATGAGCAGAGCCCCGAGGTTGGCGTAGCCCTGTCCCAGCTGGCGGAAACGCCGGGAGTTGTCGGCGATCGCTTCGGTCGGGTATGAGGCGAAGCCGACCGAGATCTCCTGTGCGAGGAACATGACCTCGACCGCGTGCTTGTAGCCCTCGATGTCGAAGACGTCCCGGTCGCTGACGAACTTCATGAGGTTCAGCGAGGCGAGGTTGCAGGAGCTGTTATCGACGTGCATGTACTCACTACAAGGGTTAGATCCGTTGATGCGGCCCGAGTTCGGCGACGTGTGCCAGTTGTTGATCGTCGTGTCGTACTGCATGCCGGGGTCCGCGCAATCCCACGCCGCATCCGAGATCTCGCGCAGCAGCTCCTTGGCCTTGACCGTTTCGACCGTGTCTTCGGTGGTCACGGCCATCAGGTCCCAGTCGCGATCCTCGAGCACGGCCTGCATGAAGTCGTCGGTGACGCGCACCGAGTTGTTCGCGTTCTGGTACTGGATCGAGTGCGAGTCCTTGCCGTCGAGATCCATGTCGAAGCCGGACTCACGCAGGGCCCGCGCTTTGCGCTCCTCGAGCGCCTTGCACCAGATGAAGTCCTTGATATCCGGGTGGTCGACGTTCAGGATCACCATCTTGGCCGCCCGCCGGGTTGCGCCACCCGACTTGATCGTGCCGGCCGATGCATCCGCGCCGCGCATGAACGAGACCGGGCCCGAGGCCGTTCCCCCGGACTTCAGACGCTCCTTCGAGGAACGGATCGCAGACAGGTTGATGCCGGCCCCCGAACCGTGCTTGAAGATCGTGCCTTCCTCGACGTACCAGTTGAGGATCGAGTTCATCTCGTCCTCGACCGAAAGGATGAAACAGTTGTGCACCCTCAGGTTCTCGGAGAGGTACTCACCGCTCTCCGTCTGGATGTCGAAGACCTCCATCGGCCCGAGTGGCTCGATGCGCTTGATCTCGAGCGTCTTGACGTCGAGGGACCTGTGCCCTTCGATCTCGAAGCTACGTTCGAGCTTCTCGCTCTTGACCGGGTCGATGAATCCGATCTCCATAGCGAACAAGCGTCGATCGCCGAGGCTCTGGACGCTCAGCGACCAGCAGCCCTTACGGTCGGCCCGCGGGTCGGGCTTGAACCCGACCCGGGCGAAGATGCCGAAGCGAAGCAGGAGTCGCTGGGCGCCACGGATGATGTCCTCCGAGATCATGTCCATCGCTATACGGGCCGAGCGCTCGCGCAGCGAGATCGACCCCTCCGCCTGGAAGAGGCTGCGGAGGTAGGCCGCCACGACCGCAAGCGGTGCGGTGAAGAGGTGCTCCGGCACCTTCATGGCGACGCCCCGCGTACGCAGGTCCCACTTCTCGACGAAGCTCTGAAGCGCGGTCCCGTACAGGCGGGTGCGCCGGCAGTCCAGATGCGCCCCCTGAGTCTCAACCGTTCGCTCATGACGATGCACATCGGGAAACACCGCATCGAGCGCGTTCTTCACCCAGGCGAGCTCCGCATCGTTGACCGTCATGGCTTCGATCGTGAGAGACCTGTTCGTGCCCACGTACTGACCCACGAACCCATCCGATTGGAGCCACCCGGCGAGGGCGGCCTCACGTACCTCGCGCACGTCTAGCTCGGCCTCACCGAAGGAACCACGGCGATGCCACGCGAGGGCATCTCCCGGCTGCAGATCGCCGGCTCGCACGAACCTGCCCGATCGATCGTCGGTCTTCTTCCACACGAGGTGATCGGCCGTGACGTCCAGAGCGTGTCCCGCCTTCGTGTGGACGCGCAGGACGTCCTTGGTCCCGTTCGCCTTGACGGCGACGATCCGAGTGATCCCGTCGGCGTCGTAGACCTTCATCCCGATCGCGTTCTCCTCGACCAGCTTCCCTATCGGAACGAGACCGGATGGTGTGCTGACCAGCGAGTGGTACGGCTGGCACGCGCTGACTTGCTCTTCGCCCTTCGGGCGCCAGCCGACGTTGAACCACACCGGTGAGTTGAAGGCCGCTTTCTGGGTGACGAGGAGGTGGGTGAGCTCGTCCTGGAAGACCTGCGCCTCGTCCGCATCGGCGAAGTAGCCGCGCTCGAGGCCCTCTTCGCGGTAGCGGTTGACCACCCGGTCGATCATCTGGCGGACGGAGCGTTCGCGCTGTGGGGTGCCGAGGGTGCCCCGGAAGTACTTCTGCGACGCGATGTTCGTGGCGTTCTGCGACCACGAGCGTGGGACCTCGACGCCCGGCTGCTCGAACGCGATCTCACCCGTTCGGAAGTTCTGGATGACCGCATCCCGGAGCTCCCACTCGAGCTCGTCGTACGGGTGGACGCCTTCGGTCGTGAAGTGGCGCCGGATCTTCAGATCCGCGTCATCGACGGTCGAGCCGGCCGTCGTTCGGGTCACCTGCGGCACGCTTCTCCCCCTTCTCGGGCGGACGCCTGGAGCCAGCGTCCGTCGTTCGATCCTCTCATGCCCGCCACCGGCTCATCACCAGATATAGGGCCCCCCGGAACGTTCACCACCACATGTGGTGTAACTGCGTGCTTGAAATTACGCCTGTGTAACGGCGGGGTCAAGGGAAGATGCGCAGAAAACGCGACTATTTCGGGAGCTTCAGGCGCTGCCCGGCGAGGGGCATGCCGTCCAATCCGTTGAGCTCGAGGATGGCGTCCACGTAGGCCCGCCGGTCGATCCCATCCGGGGCGTAGCGCTCGGCCAGATCCCAGACCGTCTCGCCCTGGCCGACCGTGATCCGGGCGGGCGCGCCGGGCCGGGAGGCTACCGCGACCCCCCCAGGGCCCGTGGCGAGCACCAGCGCGGCGACCAGCACCAGGCCCGCCAGACCCACCCCGAGAC
>JALZOM010000044.1 GCA_030913945.1 Actinomycetota bacterium | reverse complement strand
CACTAGGTCACTTCATCCGGCCCGTCCCCGCGCACGAGCGGTACGAAGCATGCGGGGGTCAACAGCTCCTTGCGCACCAGCTCGTCCCCCGATCTCTCCAGAAGCAACACCGCGGCCCCCTGCCCGGCGCGCAGCGGGATGACCAGGCGCCCTCCCTCGTTCAGTTGCCCTCGAAGAGCGTCCGGGATGTCATCGGCCGTGGCCGACACGACGATGGCGTCGTACGGAGCGTGCTCGGGGACCCCTTCCCAACCGTCACCCACCACCACCGTGGCGTTATCCACGCCGGCGGCGTCGAGGTTCCGCCTGGCCCGCTCGGCGAGGGCGGGCCGGCGCTCGATGGAGATGACCTTCCGGGCCACCTGCGCCAGCAGAGCCGTCTGGAATCCGTACCCGGTTCCGACCTCGAGCACGGCGTGCCCCGGATCCAGCCGCAGGGCATCGATCATGCGCGCGATGAGGCTGGGCTGACTCGTCGTCTGCCGCTCGGGCAGCGCGATCGGCTTGTCGGTGTAAGCCTTGCGGAGGGCCTCCTCGGGAACGAAGGCAGCGCGATCCACCGCCACGAAGGCCGCCACGATCGGTGCGGCGACGCCCTCCCGCTGGACGAGCCGGGCCAGTCCCTCCTTGCTGCGCGGCATGTGTTGGAGCCTACCCAGCGTTGCTACCATGGCCCACATGTCGAGCTACGAGCGCCTCACCGTGCTGGATGAGATGTTCCTCCACCTGGAGGGCCCGGATACGCACATGCACGTCGGCGGCGTCGCCATCTTCGAGGGACCGCCGCCCGACTACGAAGAGCTGCTCGACATGATGCGGCGACGGCTGCAACAGGTCCCCCGCTTCCGCCAGAAGCTCGCCTTCGTGCCCTTCGGGCTCGGCCGGCCGGTGTGGGTCGACGACACCCATTTCAACCTCGAGTACCACCTGCGACACACGGCGCTGCCCGCTCCGGGTGACCGCACGAAGCTGAACCGTCTTGCGGCGCGCATCATGTCGCAACAACTCGATCGCTCGAAGCCGCTGTGGGAGATCTGGATCGTGGAGGGCCTGTCGGAGGGGCGCTTCGCACTTATCTCCAAGACGCATCACTGCGTCGTGGACGGCGTGTCCGGGGCCGACATCATGTCGGTGGTGCTCGACCTGGCCCCCGAGGGCTCGGAACCCGAAGAGATCGAATACAAAAAGTGGAGCCCCCTGCCCGAGCCGACCCCCGACCAGTTGCTCGTCGACGCCATCCGCGAGCGCGTGACCAGTCCGGGCGAGATCGTCCGTACCTTGCAAAGCGCCGCCAACGATCCCGGTGGGCTCCCCAACCGCCTGATGGAGACCGTGAAGGCTCTGAGCGAGTTCGTCGGGGGTGGATTCGCCGCGCCCAGCTCGTCGTTGAACCAGGCGATCGGCCCCCACCGACGCTTCGAAACGGTGCTCGCCGACCTCAACCAGATCAAGGCGATAAAGAATCACTACGGGGGCACGGTCAACGACGTGGTCCTCTCGGTCGTGGCAGGTGGTCTTCGACGGTTGCTGAAGGCGCGCGGCGAGAGCGTCGATGAGATCGAGCTGCGCGCGATGGTGCCCGTGTCCGTGCGTTCGGACGAAGGCAAGGCTCTAGGGAACCAGGTTGCGTCCGTGTGGGCCGCGCTCCCCGTCTACGAGCCCGATCCGGTCGAGAGGCTGAAGGTGGTCCATGACGACATGAAGGACCTCAAAGGGTCCGGTCAGGCGGTGGGCGCGCAGGTACTCACGTCGATCGGCGAATGGGCCCCCTCGACCGTCGTGGCTCAGGCGGCCCGCCTGGTTGCGCGGCAGCGGGCCTTCAACCTCGTCGTCACGAACGTGCCGGGGCCGCAGCTGGCGCTCTTCGCGCTGGGCCGACAGATGCAGGAGGTCTACCCGGTGTTGCCGCTGTCCGATAACACGAGCCTCGGGGTCGCCCTCTTCTCGTACGACGGCACGATCGGTTTCGGTCTGCTCGGGGACTACGACACGGCGCCGGACCTTGCAGTCCTCGCCGAAGGGATCGAGAAGTCGATCGCCGAACTCCACTCCGGCGTTGTCTGAGCCGCCGCACCCATGGCTGAGGTTCTGCTCCTCCATCATGCGCAGGGACTCACGGCCGGATGTCTGTCCTTCGCCGATGATCTCCGCGCCGCCGGACACCTGGTGCATGCCCCAGATCTCTACGACGGCAAGACGTTCACCGAACTCGACGACGGCATCGGCTACGGCAAACAGGTCGGTTTCGAGACGGTCCTCGAGCGCGGTCGACTCGCCGCCGAAAGCTTGCCCAGCGAGATCGTCTATGCCGGGTTCTCGCTCGGGGTGATGGCGGCGCAGATGCTGGCCCAGACGCGCCCGGGCGCCAAGGGGGCCTTGCTGTTCCACGCCTCCATCCCGCTGTCCGAGTTCGGCGGCCGGTGGCCGGACGGCGTCCCGCTCCAGATCCACACGATGGACGCCGACGAACTTGGCGATGCTGACGTCGGCCGCGAGCTCGCCGACACGATCGAGAGTGCGGAGCTGTTCCTGTACCCAGGCGATCGACACCTGTTCACCGACAGCAGCCTGCCCGCCTACGACGAAAGCGCTGCGACGCTGCTCAAGCAACGCGTGCTCGGCTTCCTCGACGACATCGAGTAGCTGCGGTAGCTACCGCGACGCGGCGCTAGAGCTTTTCGAAGAGGCGCGGCAGCTTCGCCCTGGCCCCCAGGGACCCGTGCAGCTTCAATCGCCTCGCAAGCAGGGACCGTCGGGGGTCCACGCGCCCGACGGCGATCTTGGCCCACTCCGAGGTCGAGGTCTCGAGCCGCAACCCGGGTGATTCGGCGCGGCCACGCACGATCTCGGGGTGACCGTTGTCGAGAGCCAGATGCCACGGCGCGGCATCGGTGAAGCTCCATTCGATGCCGCCGATCGAGCGCGCGACCCGTGCATCGAGGGAACGCTCCACGCCTTCCATGAGGATCGCCATCACGGCCTCGTCGGGCTCGGGCTCGCGCCTGTCGTCCCCGATGACGCCTGCGCGGATGAGCTTCCACGCCCGGTCCGCCCGCTCGAGGTAGGGCAGCGACCGGTCCTCGTGCGCGAGGATGCCGACCTCGCCCGGGTCGATCCCCATCCGCGCGAGCTTCGTCTCGAGCGAGCGCATGCCGAACGCGTAGATCTCCTCGAGGGTGAAGCCGAACGACTCGGTGTAGCGCCGGTCGAAGTTGGGTGGGATGAAGACGCCGGCGCTCCACGGCAGCACCTTTCCCCACATCTCGATCGCGGCAGCACGGCATTCTTTCGATTCCCTGATGAGGTCGCCCAGAAGCTTGATCCCGAAAGCGACATGCCTCGCCTCGTCGCGCGACACGTTGTCGATGCCGGCGCGAAAAGCCGGGAGGATGTCGCGCTCTTTCAGGTAGCGCTGGATGAAGTGCTGACCGGGGATCGCCAGTAACCCCTCGATCACGACGTGGTACAGAGCGATCGACTGCGCCAGGAGCGGAAGCTCTTTCGGCTTCTTACGAAGCTCGGCGGTGACGCGGTCCAGCTCGTCGAACACCTGCCGGAACCCCCACGTCAGATAGGGGTCGGACGCGCTGAGCGTCGATCCCGTGTCCGTACCGAGCCCCGCCACCTCGCGCATGAAGCGATCGAAGAAGACGTGATGGCGCGCCTCGTCGACGATCTGGGTCGTGAGGAAGATGCTGGCGGCGAAGCCGGGGGTCGCGTCGAGAACCGGGGTTAGCGTGCGGGCCACAGCCTCCTCGCCCACGAGGAACAACGAATAGTTCCATAAAGCTGCATCGCGCTGGAGGTCATCGAGCTCGGTCCGCCATTGCTCCTTGTCGACCGAGAAGTCGAGCTCGGTGGCGCTCCAGTTGGCCTTCTCCCACAGCTTGTACAGGCGCTCATAGGAGATCACCTCTGGTTTCTCGAGCGTGTCGTCCATGGATCCCTCCGCCATCTCAGTCGAACCTCTTGTCTCGCTACGGGACATCCCCGCTTCGTTCCGGTCTCCCAGGGTAGCGCCGGGGCGCTATCCCGATTCTTGTTCGGTGAGGTAGATGTCGAGGCGCCGGCAGATCTCGATCGCCTGTCTCTCCATCTCCTCGTAGCGTGCCTCGGTCGCGTTCAGCCCGCCGAACACGTCGGAGAAACCGACCAGCTCCGCCCCGGCATCGAGATAACCGAGGTAGTTCTCCGGCGTCAGTCCCCCGGTCACGAGTATGGGCGTGCCGTCCAGCGGTCCCAGGATCGACTTGATGTAGTCCGGGCCCCCCAACGATTCTCCAGGGAACACCTTGACCCAGTCCGCCCCGGCACGCCGGGCCGTGAAGACCTCGGTCGGGGTCGCAGCCCCCATCGCCACCGGGATCGACAGGTCGTGCGCGGCCTCGACCACCTCGGGCACCACGACCGGCGTCACTATGAACTCCGCCCCTGCGTCGTACGCCTCCTTGACCTCGGTCGGGGCCAGGATCGTGCCGGCCCCCACGATCGCGTCGATCCGGCCGGCGACATCGGCGATCGCGTCCGTGGCACCCGGCGTGTTCATGGTGACCTCGACCGCATCGAAGCCGCCCCGGACGGCCGCGCCCATCCCCTCGACCGCCTGTTCGGCCGTCTCGGTTCTAAAGATAGCCACCACGGTGGCCTCTCTCAGGCGCTCGATGCGGGAGCCGAGCAGTGTGGGGTTCATGCCCAGCAGGGTACTAGCCGCCACCCGCTACGACGACGCTGATCCCGTCTACGTCCTTGTCCAGCACGATCTTGTCCTCGACGCGCGACGCGAGAGCCTGGACGTGGCTCACCAGACCGATCAGGCGGTCGGGGGTCACCAGTTTCTCGATGCCGTCCAGGGCCAGGTCGAAGGACTCCGGGTCGAGCGATCCGAACCCCTCGTCCAAAAAGAAGCATTGCAACCGGCCCCCATGCCGCCCCACGGCCTCGGCGAGACCCAGCGCAAGGGACAGCGAGGCCAGGAACGTCTCGCCGCCGGACAGCGTCACGACGTCCCGGCTCTTGTCTCCGTCCAGCTCGTCGATGACGGAGAACTCGCCCTCGTCATCGAAGCGATACCTGCCCGTCATGTCGCGCAAACGCTCGGAGGAGAGCTCCGACAACAGGCGGCGCCGGTCCTCGAGCAGGAACTTGATGAAGAACCGATCGGTGAGATCCTCGGCGAGTTGCTCGAACAAGCGCTTGCGCGCCGTCAGTTCCGATGCTGTGGCGGCCAGCTCCTTGTCGCGCTCGATCGCCTCGAGCAGATCGCCGGCCAGCCGTTCGGCCACGGTCGCCTCGGCCGTCGCATCCGCGCGCGCGGATTCGATCGTGATCTCGGGCCCGAGCTCGAAACGTGCGCGCACGCTTGCGAGAGCCGCGGAGGCTTCCGCTTGCGACGTGCGTGCTTTCTCGAGAGTGGCGCCTGCGTCGTCGGCGAGGGTCGTCAGGGCGGTTCGGGCCTCGCCGGCTCGCCGAGCCAGCACGTCTGAGGCATCCTCGATGGCCGGCGCCGTGAGGTCGGTTCGTCCCGCAACTTCGATCAATAGCGCGGCGACGCGATGGCGGCGCGTCACGAAGGCCGTCTCGACCTCCTCGCACGAAGTCAGCGCGGATAGCGCGTCGCCCTTGGCCACGAGCCCATCAGCCTCGCTGCGTCGCGCCTCGCCCACGCGCTCGAGTCGCCCATTCACCTCGGCGAGTGGATCCTTGGCTTTGCCCACGACGGAGGCGAGCTCGGCATCGAGCGCCGCCAGACGTGTCGACGCGCGATCGTGTTCCTTAGTTAACGCCTTCACGCGCGCATCGGCGGCCGTTACCGACGATCGCACCAGTTCGGTCGACTTGCGCGCGGCATCGAGGGCCTCGCCGGCTTTCTTCTCATCGCCCTCGCTCCGGCCGAGCGCCAACGGGGCCTCGCCCTTCGGAAGAGTCTTCACTTGCTGCTCGCAGACGGGACAGGGTTGACCCGCCGACAACGTGCCCCGCAATGCATGAGCCTGATGGGCGCGCTCGGCGGCGCGACGCGCGTCCCTGGCCGCCTCGTAGGCCGCGACCGCCTTCTTCTCGAGCTTCTCGGCGGCCACCAGCTCCTTGGCCCCCTGAGCCGCGTCTTTGGTCTCGGTATCGCGCTCGCCCTTCACCGTCGCGAGCTCGGCGAGCAGATCGACCCTCGCCTCGGCCTTCGAGCGCGCACCGCTCAGGGCGGTTTCGGTCCCCACCTTCGCCTCGAGGTCCGCGACCGCCTTCACCGCGACGTCCGCCGCTTCCGCAGCGGCTTCGAGCGCCACGCGACCCTCCGAGACCCGGCGGGTGACGTCCTTCTCCTCGGTCGCGAGGGCGTCCAGCTCCGCCGGCTCGGGGATCCTGGCGAGCGTCTCGGTGGCGCGCCGGGACTCGACCGCGGCCTTCTCGGCCACCGCCAGAGCGCCCGCGATCGACACCTCGAGCTGTTTCTCCTCGGGGATCGCGGCCGCTAGGGCGCTTGCCCGGGCGGTGTGCTCCGTGGCGGTCCGCGTCGCTTCCTTCAGGCGCTCGGCCGCGTCCTCGGGGATCCCCCGACGCTCGCCCTCGACCCCACGAAGCTCGAGCTCGATGTCACCCACGCGCCTCTTCGCGGCGCCGCGCAGGTCGTCGATCTGCTCGAACCGGAACACGCCCTTGAGGATCTTCATCCGCTCGGTCGTGGCCGCGTCCAGAAAGCGAGAGAACTTGTTCTGGGCCAGCAACACCGAGGAGCAGAACGCGTCGAAATCGAGGCTAAGCAGCTCCTCGACGCGCGTCGTCACCGCGTCGGCGCCGATCGTCTTGTCTCCGGACGAGACCTCTACGAGGAGGTGTTC
>JALZOM010000033.1 GCA_030913945.1 Actinomycetota bacterium | reverse complement strand
CCATAACCTCATCCACCCCGGTTGGCCCGGGTACTCGTCCGAGACCAAGGGGTTCCCCGCCCCCGTGGCACTCATCCCTCGATGACCCGCTGGTCACGGACGCCCATCCGCTCGTCCTGCACCTCGTCCCTCACGGGACAAGAGCTCAGGTGGTCGTTCACCAGCCCGCACGCCTGCATCAAGGCATAGGCGGTCGTGGGGCCGACGAAGCGGAAGCCCGCACTCTTCAGCGTCTTCGACAGAGCAGCGGACTCGGGCGTGGTCGCAGGAAGCGACGCGAGGTCGACGCGTGCCGGCGCCTCCTCGGGACGGAACGACCAGACTAGGTTGGGCAGATCGGTTCCGTCCCCGCGCAATCCAAGCGTTGCCTGCGCGTTGGTCACCGTCGCTTCGATCTTGGCCCGGTTCCGGATGATGCCGGCATCGTTCAGCAACCTGATTCGATCGCGCGCTGTCATGTGCGCCACCCTCTCAGGGTCGAAGCCGTGGAACGCCTCACGAAAGCGCGAGCGCTTCCGGAGAACGGTGATCCAGGACAGTCCAGCCTGAAATGCCTCGAGACATAATCTCTCGAATAAGCCGCTCTCGTCGGTGACGGGGCGCCCCCATTCGCGATCGTGGTACCGCTCGTAAAGCGGGTCTCCGTCTCCGAAGCATCGCTGCGATCTGTGATTCTGCATCGCCCCACGTTACGTTGACGGTTACGTGAGAAGGAACGGAACCAGATGACGATCGGGGCCCTGGACGAGGAGGCATCGGCCTACGTGCGTGAGCTCGTTCGGCGCGCTCAAGGCATCCTCACGGAGCTCGTCGGCAGCCTTCTCATCGGGTCCGGTGCGCTCGGCGACTACGTCGCGGGCACGAGCGATATAGATGTCACCCTGGTCGCCGCCGATGCGCTCGGTCAGGGAGATAAGGAAGAGCTCGTGCGGCAGCTGGCACACGACGCTCTCCCCTGTCCCGCTGCCAAACTGGAGCTCGTCGTCCATCGCGCCGAGAACTTGAAGCGTCCGAAACGGGCGCACGAGTACGAGTTGAATCTGAACTCGGGAGCCGGGGTCCGCGAGCTGGCCATCTACGACTTCAAGAAAGACGATCCGCACTGGTTCGTGCTCGACGCGGCAATCGCACGGGATCGTGGGATCGCGATCACCGGCCCCGCGCCCTCCGTGTTGATCGCGGAGATCCCGCGCGACCAGATCCTCGAGGCTCTACGCACATCGATCGACTGGCACAGAGCCCACGAAGCCACGTACTTAACCGTGCTGAACGCGTGTCGCTCGTGGCGGTACGCAACCGAGGGGACCTGGGTCTCGAAGACCGAGGCAGCTCGTTGGGCGTTGTCGCGCTCCGCCCATCGCGACCTCATTGAGGCGGCTCTGGACGCGCGACGGGCGGGGGAGGCGGTACGCGTCGGTCCGGAAACGACCGGAGGATTACTCGACGAGGTGCTGGCGAACCTCCGGTAGCCGGGTCTCTTACTTGCCGATACGCGTGAGCCCGTCGTAGGCCGCGTACTTGTAGGCGTCGCTTCTCGTGGGAACGTTGAAGGTTGAGTGGATGAAGTGATCGATCTGGCCCCCGAGTTGGATCACCGCCTGTCCGAGGTGAACGAGCTCTCCCGCTCCCTCACACAGGATGTGAACTCCGAGCAGGCGCCGATCGGCTCGATCGAAGACGAGCTTGACGAGCCCCTCCGTCGAGCCGGCGATCACCGCACGTGAGTTGTTCTCGAACCAGCCGCGCCCGACCTCGACGTTCAGCCCTCGGGAGCGCGCGACATCCTCCGTAAGGCCACACATCGCGACCTCCGGTATCGAATACACGCCCAGCGGCGCCACGGGGTCGACGGTGTCCTTGAATGAGATGCCGAAGGCGTAGCAGACGGCCACCCGCCCCTGCTCCATCGACACCGACGCGAGAGAGGGAGGCCCGATGACATCTCCCGCTGCGTAGATCCCGGCGACCGACGTCCGGAATGTTTCGTCGACGACGATGCGGCCCTTCGGATCAAGATCGACCCCCACCCTCTCTAGACCCAGGTTCTCGGTGTTACCCGTCCGCCCCGCGGAGTAGAAGACCTTGTCCGGTCTCAGCACCTCGCCGTCGGCCAATCTCACTTCGAGTCCCGACGACCCTCGGGCGATCACGGGGCGAACCCTGCCGCCCAGCACAACTCTCATGCCCGCGGCTCGGAAACTCTGCGCGAGAAGATCCGATATCTCCCCGTCGCAGAACCGGACGAGACGATCGTTGCGATCCACCAACGTCACGGCGACGCCTGCGGCGGCGAAGATCGAAGCGTACTCACACCCGACCGTGCTGCCTCCGATAACCACGAGACTATTGAAGGGACCATCGAGCTCGAGAACCTCCTCGGAGTCCAGGACGTCCTCATCGCCCCACGGCACTTGAGGTGGATGACTTGGACGACTCCCTGTTGCGATGAGGATCACGCCCGCCTCTAGCTCCCTCTTCGTGCCGTCGTTCAGCGCGACCTCGACAGATCGAGGACTGCTCAGGTGCGCTCGCCCCGGTATCAGTTCGATCCCGTGACGTTCGATGTTCTTTCGCACCGTTTCGTCCATCGTCTCGATAACGTGCGCAGTCCGTCCCCGCATGAGCGTCACGATGTCCACCGCGTCCAGGTTGGGTGCGACCCCATAGATATCCCGCCGCCCGAAACCGGTGAGGTAGGAGGCGCTCTCTCGAAGCGTCTTCGTCGGGATCCCGGCGGTGTTCACGGCCGCTCCTCCACACAGCGACGAGCGTTCGACCATCGCGACCTTGTAACCGTGATACGCGGCCTGCGCGGCCCCCTTCTCTCCTGCGGGTCCGGATCCGATGACCACCATGTCGAAACGCTCAGCCATAGCGAGAACCTACGGCCTCCAGGAAGCGAGCGAGAGAGAGCGCTGTGTTGCGCGCTTCGCTACCCTCGCCCTCCGGCTATCCGGGCTGCTTCGGGCAGAGACTTGAGTCGCAGCATCGCCCACACTCCAAGAGCCGGACCGGGTACGAGAAGAGCGAAGGCCCACGTCCACCCCACCCACCGCTCCATCACCGGAACGAGCCACACGGTCGCAACCGTCAGGGTAAAGCCGATCGCCAGCTGCAACGTCAGAGCGGTGCCTACGTACGCTTGATCCGCCAGCTCGGTCACCATCGTGGAGAACTGCGCCGAATCGGCTACGACTGCGAATCCCCAGATGAGCGCCACAAACAACACCACCCCGGGCGGCGCGTCGAACAACAATCCGATAAGCAGCGCGCAAGAGCCCGAGATCGCCATCATCGTCGCCGTCGTCCGCGTCCGCCCCCAGCGATCGCCCAACCACCCGCCCGCTATACAGCCGAGCCCCCCCACGGAGATGACCGTAAAGGTCGCGTACGAGGCGGCCGCCGCGTTCGGTGAGCCCCTGGCGTCCAGGAAGCTTCGGAAGAACACGAGGAACCAGGCCCACATGGCGTACAGCTCCCACATATGTCCGAAGTATCCGAGGGAGGCCAGGCGTACACCACGATTCCTCATCGTAAGGGACGCCTGCCGCGGATCGAAGGTTGCACGGGGGAACGGGAACGGGCCCTCGGGCACAAGGAGCGACAGTCCCCCGCCGATCGCCGTGAGGATGGAGGTGACGTAGACCACCGTGGCCCAGTCAAGAGCCCCCAGTCCGTTCACGAGATGGGGGCCGGCGGACCCCACCGTCAGGGCGCCAACCAGAACACCCAGAGCCATCCCCCGGCCCTTTCGGAACCAGGTTGCGCTTAGCTTGAGAGCGGGTGGATACACCGCTGCGAGAAAGAACCCCGTCGCAAGCCGCAACGGGATCGCCATCGGCGGACCATCGGCGAGAAGAAGAGCGAGGTTCATCACAGAGGCTCCGAGGGCTCCGCCAAAGATCAAGAACCGGGCGGGAATGAGATCCGAAAGGTTGAACACGCTCGAGAACAACGCGCCGCCTACGAAACCCAACTGCACCGCGATCGTCAGCCACGCGGCCGATCCATCCGAGAGCGCCCACTGATTGCGCAACTGGGGGATAACCGCGGACGCCGAGAACCACGTCGTCATTCCCAGCACCAGGGAGGCTCCCAGCAGGGCCAACGCAACGCGTCGTCCACGCCGCCGATCCGAACCAGACGCGTCCGATTCCGAGGAGCTCGTTGCTAGAGCATCGTCGGTGAGATCTGAACGGATTCGAGACACGTCCTCCAGTATCAGCGCGGCAGTCCAAGCGCGCCAGAAGCGGGGACGCTAGCCTCTGGTGATGGCCTCACCGACGGCACGATCCTCTACCAGGCGGGAGGAGACGGATGATTCCAGAGAGCGCGCGCGGCGTGATCGAGTCGGGAAAGCTTGCACATCTTGTAACGGTTGATGACGACGCCACGCCTCAGGTCACGTGCGCGTGGGTGGGCCTCGAGAACGACGACATCGTTATCGGGACCCTCATGGACCAGCGCAAGCTACGGAATATGCGGCGAAACCCGAGCGTGTCGGTCTCGATCGAGACGGGGGGCATCAATCCCTTTGGGCTGAACGAGTATCTGGTGGTGAACGGACGTGCTCGAGTCACCGAAGGCGGCGCGCCGGAGCTCCTGCAACGGCTCGCTCACGTTTACATCGGGCCCGATGCGAAGTTCCCGCCGATGGACAACCCTCCGCCCGGCTTCGTCACGCGCATCTCTGTCGAGAGCATCGGCGGCGTCGGGCCCTGGGCCTAGACCGCGTAGTAGATAGTCAACGCTCTGCCGCCGCTCTTACTGCGTAGAGTTTTTCTTTCCCCAAACCCTTGAGCCGCACAGGTCTGCGCAGCGCGCGGAACTCGAAATCGTCCGATCGACCCACCGCCTCCTTGAGGCTCTTCGAAGCAACCACGGTGGCCGGCCGGGCGAAGCTTGTCACCCGGCTGGCGAGGTTCACGGTGCTCCCGAAGACGTCTCCCTGCAGGTCGAGTACGGGCCCGAACGCGATGCCGACCCTCACACTTGGCAGGACGTCGTCCGACTCGCAGCGGTCCACCAGATTCACTCCGATGGACGCAGCCGATCCGGCGCCAGGGGCGACGAACATCACTTCGTCACCGATCAGCTTCACGACCCGTCCACCGAACTCCGCCACCGTGTCGAAAGACAAAGTCTCGAACGCTGTCACCATCTCGGCCAGCTCGAGCTCGTCCAGTTCTTCGGTCAACCTGGAGAAGGCGGCGAGATCCGCGAAGCCCACCGCTCGGCTGACGTTGGAATCTCCCGCCGACGAGAACACGGCTCGTTTCACGGCCGCCGACAAGTGCCGACGCCACATGTAGAGGAGCGACTCCCTCAGGAACGGGATCGCATCCTGTGCCATGCCGGCCGTCTCCTCCATTGCTTGCCGATCCAGCTGCTGGACCGAGGTCGGAGAGGCACCGGTCCTGCGCCATAGCACCCCCATGTACGTCTCGGCGAGCCTCGCCGCACATTGTCCGGTTACGCGCGTGATCTGGAGAGCCGTCTCCATGTCCGCCGTGTCCCGCCGGATCAAGTCGTGGACTCCCCGCAACATCTCGACGTCCTGATCGGTGAAGATCCGCTCGTCGTCCGAGACCTCCGGGAACCCCATCGCCCGCCAGAAACGGCGGCCGTCCTCCAGCGCGACCCCCGCTTCGGAGACCGCCTCGGTGCGGGTGTAGCGACCGCTCTCGACGCCGACGAGGCCGTCCATGAACGCAGCAAGGTCCTCACCGTCGAGATCCGGGGACACCGGCAAGCCGCTGGAGATGTCGTCCATATCACCCACCATACGAGGCGGGAAGCACCGACCACCGCGTTGTTCCCCGGCCCAGGGTTGACCTTCCCGACCCCTTCATGTTGACTGAAGGCTCGGCGCGGCGATCCGCGCGTGTCCACGGAAGGAGGCGATGAAGGATGACTAATCCCGAATGCCCCTGCCGTGGATCGGCCGCCTCCTAGCAACACCCTGCGCGGCCCTTCCTCTCCGTCACCTATCTCATCCGCGCGCCCTGTGCGCGCCCGAACGCAGGAGAGGCACGAATTGATGGATACAGACCGGCTCGAGCGGATCGGTTGGTCCGCTCGACTCGAACAACACATCGAGGACGACGAGGGATATGTACCCGCGCGCGTCCTCGTGCAACACAAGGGCTCGTACATGGTGACATCGGCCCAAGGCGAATTCAAAGCTGAGTTAGCCGGAAAGCTTCGTCACGAGGCGCGCGGCGCCAACGATCTTCCGGTGGTCGGAGACTGGGTGGCCGTTGCCGCGCGCCCCGAAGAAGGGAGCGCGACGATCCATCGAGTGCTCCCGAGGTCAACGAAGTTCTCGCGTAAGAGCGCGGGCGACGAAACCGAGGAGCAGGTCCTTGCCGCCAACATCGATTCGATCTTCATCGTCACCTCTCTGAACTCGGAGATGAACCTTCGGCGGCTCGAGCGCTACCTCACCCTCGCCTGGGAAAGCGGCGCTGCGCCCGTCGTTGTGTTGACGAAGAAGGACCTGGCCCCCGAGGACGTAGAAGAGGTGCTCGGGGAGGTCGGCTGCACGGCCGTGGGTGTTCCCGTCCATGCCGTCAGCGGGGTTACCGGCGAGGGCATCGACGGATTGAGGTCTTACTTCACACATGGAGCCACCGTCGCCCTCCTGGGATCATCCGGAGTTGGGAAGTCAACCCTTGCGAACGCGTTGCTTGGCTCCGAGGTTCAGAAGGTTAGCGACATCCGGAAGGACGACAAGGGACGACACACGACCACGCATCGAGAGCTTGTCGAGCTTCCTGATGGGGGCGCCTTGATCGACACGCCCGGGATGCGCGAGCTCCAGCTGTGGGATGCATCCGGAGGGATCAGTAACAGCTTCGAGGATATCGAGACCCTCGCAAGAGGTTGCCGCTTCCGCGACTGCCGCCACGACGAGGAACCCGGCTGTGCCGTGGCCGCAGCGTTGCTCGATGGGCGGCTGGACCGGGGCCGCTTCGAGAGCTACGAGAAGCTTCAACGCGAGCTTCGCTATCTCGAGCGCAAGCAGGACGCTAAAGCGCGTTCTGAGGAGAAGCGGAAGTGGAAGGTCATCAGCAAGGATCAGCGGAGGATCTACAAGTCTCGATCGGACCGCGGTTGACCGACGCTCCATGGAGCTACTAGCGGGATCGCAGCTACACGAGAGCGCCATGGTCCTCCACACCAGGGGGTTTCGAGCCGCTCTCGGCGGGAAGCTGTTACCGTTGGTAACAGGAGGTCGAGGCGTGGCACAGCAAGCCCCCCAGACGGATATCGAGAGCGCGCGGCGCGCCCTGGACGAAACGCTCTTGGAGCGTCTCCGCCGGGGCCTGCCGGCCGCGTCGCATCTGAAGGCGGCCATCGCCCTTGATCTCGAGGGTGGGCGGGGATGGACGGTGTCAATCGACGAGCGCCGCATGTCGCTGGCGGCCGGCATCGACCCTGGAGCGGACACGACCGTGATCGCCGATCCGACGACCATCCTCGAGGTCTTCTCGGGGACAACATCCGGCGTCGAAGCATTCCTCGACGGGCGCCTGAGGGTCCGGGGGAACCTCGCGCTATCTCTCAGATTGGGCAGCCTCTTCGGCAACAACGACGACGCTCCCCCGCGCTTCGAACGAGCGCGCGAGGTACGCGCCGCTGGGTTGAACACCTTCTACCTGGAGGGGGGGACCGGTCCCCCTGTCGTGCTCCTACATGGATTGGGTGCAACCAACGCGTCGATGCTGCCGACGCTGTGGGATCTCTCCCGAGATCACCGGGTCATCGCGCCCGACCTTCCGGGGTTCGGAGAATCCAGCAAACCGATCCGCTCGTATGACGCTTCGTTCTACGCGCGCTGGCTCGTCGCGTTCCTCGACGAGGTGGGCGTCGAGCGCGCCTCTTTGATAGGGAACTCGATGGGGGGCCGCGTTGCGATCGAAGGTGCCCTCCATGCGCCCGACAGGGTGCATCGTCTTGTGCTCTTCGCACCTTCACCGGCTTTCATCAAGAAGCGACAGTTCGTTGAACTGGTACGCGTCCTCCGGCCGGAGATGGCGCTACTGCCGTTACGGGTCCCTCACAAGCAGGTGGTGAGATCCATCAAGCGACTATTCGCACAGCCAGGACGGCTGGCGGACCACTGGTACGACGCTGCGGCCGACGAGTTCATCCGGATCTTCTCAACCCCGAGGGGGCGCATCGCTTTCTTCTCCGCTGCGCGCCAGATCTACCTCGAGGAGCCGCATGGTGACACCGGCTTCTGGGACCGCTTAAGGGAGCTGACCGCGCCATCCCTATTCATCTGGGGCCAGCGTGACAAGCTCGTGCCCGCCGGCTTCGCCCGGCACGTCGAGCGAGCCCTTCCGGGTGCCACGTCGATCGTCCTCGACGATTGCGGACACGTGCCCCAGTACGAGCTCCCGGACAAGGCCCACGAGCTCGCGCGAGGGTTCCTTGCGGATTAGGCCGGCGCGGCGACGACATGACTGACCCAGCCCCGCCCGAGAAGCCGAAGAAACGGGAGACGAAGCAGAAGGCGCGCGTTACCGAAGCAGCTGTGGAATTAGGAGGCCGTGACCCCGATTTCATCCGCTATCAGCTTCCCGGGATGTGGCTGCTCACGACGGCGTACTTCCGGGCCCAGGTCGAAGGACTGGACAACATCCCGGAAGCAGGTCCGGTGCTCATCGTCGGCAACCATTCGGGCGGCAACATGACTCCCGACAGCATGGTCTTCATGCTTGCGTTCAACACTTACTTCGGGGTCGAGCGACCCGTCTACGCACTGGCTCACTCGCTCGTCACGTCGTGGCCGGTCATAGGGCGATTGGCGCGTCGCTGGGGCATCGTTACGGCGGGTCCCGCAGCCGCGAAGCTCGCCCTCGAGCGCGGGGACTGCGTTCTCGTCTATCCCGGAGGGGACGTCGAGACGCACCGACCATGGACCGCTCGGCACGAGATCCGCTTCGATGGCAGGAAAGGGTTCCTTAAACTGGCAAAGGCCACCGGAACGCCCATCGTGCCCGTGGTGTCCGTGGGGGGCCAGGACACCTACCTCCCGCTCTCGGACGGCAGGGGGATCGCCAAGGCGCTGGGCCTCGACCGCCTCGCTCGTCTGAAGGTGCTCCCCATCTCGCTCGCGCTGCCGTGGGGTTTGAACGTCGGGGACTTTCTCGGTCACATCCCGCTGCCTGCGAAGATCCGGATGGAGGTCCTCGAGCCCATCGACGTCAACAAGCGTTTCGGTGCGGACGCCGACTCTGACGAGGCATACGACTACGTGACCACGAGGATGCAGGAAGCGCTTACCGCGCTCGCCGCCGAACGCATCCTTCCTCCGCTGCTGTGATCAGGCTCACGCAGAGGATCTTGATCGACGACAAGCCGAAGAAGGTCTTCGCTTTGATCTCCGATCCCGCCAGATATCCCGACTTCTTCGTGGGGATCACCCGATGGAAGCCGATGACGAAGAAGAAGAGGGGACAGGGTGCGCGCTATCGAGTCTTGATGGCGGTTGGCTCGATCGAGGCCGGTGGGACGGTCAAGGTCGAACGCTGGGACGAGAACATCTTGATCACGTGGGGGTCCGAGGCGGGCGTGGAGCAGAGGGGTCGGTGGGAGCTGCATCCGACCGGCGACGGGACGGAGCTCCTCCTCCAGATCGAGTTCGCGCTCAGCGGTGGACCTGTGGGTTGGGCGGTCGAGCGTCTGGCCGGAAGGACGGTGGCGAGGAACATGTGGGCCACGCTTCTCGCCGCACGGCGTCTGATCGAACTGGAGCGACCCTAGCTTTCGGACCTCGTGGGCGAGCCGGCCGTCGCGTCGATGTTGGTTCGCTCCTTCTTCCACCGGGCACTGTGTTGCCAGTAGGCGTAGGTGATCGCACCGAATGGGATCTGGACGAGGTAGGTCAACGCGCGGAACACGAGCACCGCTGCGACTACCTCAGCTCTCGGTCCTCCGGCATAGACGAGAGCCGCGGACAGACCCAACTCGACAACGCCCAGCCCGCCCGGCGTGATCGGGACGGCAGACAGGAAGCGGATGAAGGCGAACGCGCCGAGAGCCTCGGCCCATCCCACCTCGGCTTCGGGAACGCCGATGTGTCGCAGGGCGAGGAGGAGTACGAGAA
>JALZOM010000031.1 GCA_030913945.1 Actinomycetota bacterium | reverse complement strand
TCCCTTAGAAAGGAAGAAGTCGGGGGTTTGAATCCCTCAGCGCCCACATCTCTTGCGCGACTGAGCGCTGATTTGACCGGGTCAGCGGTCAGCGTGATGAAGGTCTGATGTGCAAGACTCGGCGCCTCCCGGGCGAGTACCATTTGTCGCCATGGACGAGCAAGCCTTCCAGTCGGGAACTCCGGAAGATCTCTTGCATGACCAGGCCACGGTGCTCGTTTCCGGTGGTCCGCTCAAGAACAAGCGCGGCCACGCGCACCTCACCAACGACCGGGTGCTGTTCATGGATCAGCGGTTCAATCCGACTCAGGCTCAAGCGGTCGGCGGGTTGCTTGCCGGAGCGCTGGCCGAACAGCTGGAGAGGCGTCGCAAGGAACGCCCCCCGATGGTCGATTTCCCGCTTACGGACATCACCCGGGTCTCGCACGCAAAGAAGTTGACGGTGAGGGACATCCTGGTGATCGAGACTGTGGCGGGGGAGACCCGATTCGCGAACGGCTTCGAAGCGTGGAACCCGCTCCTCCGGCGGGCCCTCACCGAGCGTCATGGTCGGACCGTCGTCGACGAGGGACCCGACTCGTGGAAGGTGACCAGGTAGCGGTCCGAGTCATCAATCCTCGACGAATTCGTCGAGCCGCCAGCCGAGGTACCGTCCCCTCACCTCCACGATTGAAGGATCATCCGATATTGCGGATTGTCACCGACGTTCGCGAGATTCTCGGGCCCGCGAGCCCGATGATGCGTGTCCCGAAGTTCGAGATCGTGATGCCATCGGCCGGAGTGACACTGGCGCCGGGGGACCACCGACGGATCGGTTGGTTCGGGAGCGTGACGGTCTCCAATTGGAGTCGGCGGATCACTCGATCACCGAGATCGACGACATAGACGGCTTTCCCGTGCGTCCCGAGCGGGGTAGAGAGCGCGTATCTGGGGCCCGGGCTCATCCCGCAACCCGAGCCCCAGGCATGGCAGTTTCGCAACCCCGAGGCAGCTCTGCTCGGTTCGTAGCCGAGCCCGCTCGTGGTCAACGCCTGGTCAAGGAGCCGACGGAACTAGGCGGTACTGGACGGCACTCCTGTGACACCAGAAACCGCCCATCACCTGCGAACGTGCTGGTCAGAGGGTTGCGCGAACCTTCCCTTACAAGGAAGAGGACGGGGGTTCGAGTCCCTCAGCGCCCACCAAAAGATCTCGGTGCAGGGTGTTCGCGTCGATCTCACGCTCTCCTCTTCCGCCCGTATCCAATCGGAAGTCCACCTTTCAGGTGAGAGACAGTCTGCACGCGTCCTCCCATGGCCGCGGCTGATGTGTCAGGCCGCGCAGCACGAGAGCATCTCGACGTTGGTCGTGAAGCTCTGGGCGGCGAGTTTGAGGCCTTCCGCAATGGTGAGGTAGGGCGCCCACGTGTCGGCCAGATCCTCCACTGTCATGCCGGCCTTCACCGCGCAGACACCGGCCAGGATCACATCGCCCGCGTTGTCGGCCAACACGTGGCCCCCATGAACGGCGTCATCAGCGCGAGGACGACGGTGTAGATGGCGACCGCGATGATGAACGCCGTCGCGTCGACCCCCATGCCGTCCAAGACGAGCGCCGCGACGAGCAGGCCCACGGCGTTTGCGAGCTGGCTTGCCCATCGCCTTCGGCGCACGGAGGTTCGTGGCGAGGTTGCAGCCCGTGGCTGCCGGAGTTCAGGATGCGTTCATGGAGATCCCCGAGACCCGGTACGCGAAGACCGCCGACGGCGTGCACATCGGATACCAGGCGATCGGCGCGGGCCCGGTCGACCTCGTCTGGGTGATGGGTTGGACGTCGAACATCGAGGCGATATGGGAGGAGCCGAACCTGGCTCGGTTCCTGTTGAAGCTCGCGTCCTTCTCGCGCTTGATCCTGTTCGACAAGCGCGGCATGGGCATGTCCGACCGGGTCTCGGACGCGCAGCTTCCGTCGCTCGAGACGCGGATGGACGATGTTCGCGCGGTGATGGACGCGGCGGGCTCGGAGCGGGCGGTCGTGTACGGGGTCTCGGAAGGCGGCCCGATGGCCATGCTGTTCGCGGCGACGTACCCGGAGCGGACGATCGCGCTCATCCTGTACGGGACCGACGCCGACTACACGTGGAGGGAGTCGGATAACCCGGTCGTCAGTCAGGGAGATGAGTACCTCGAGTACATCGATGGGAACTGGGGAACCATCGAGCATGCACGCGAGGAGATCCGAACGTGGGGAGCGCCGAGCCACGCCGACGACGACCGGTTGGCGGAATGGCTCGCGTCGTACCTCCGGCGCGCTGTGAGCCCCGGCGCCGCGATCTCGCTTGCGCGGATGAACCGCGAGATCAATGTGAGCCATGTGTTACCGGCCATCCACGTGCCGACGCTCCTGCTCGCCAAGGTCGACGACGTCGAGTTCCCGATCGCTCGGATGCGCTGGATCGCCACGCAGATCACCGGCGCCCGGCTCCTCGAGTTCCCCGGCGATGCGCACTTCTTCTGGGTGGAGGAGTTCGATTCGATGCTGGAGGAGATCGAGCGCTTCGTCGGAGAGTTCCGCGAGCAGGAGGCGGAGCTCGAACGGTTCCTCGCAACCGTGCTGTTCACCGACATCGTCGACTCGACGACGAAGGTGGCGGCGCTCGGCGATCGTCGGTGGAAGGAGATGGTCGAGACGCACCACGCGAGGGTTCGGGGTCAGCTCGCACGCTACCGTGGCACGGAGATCGACACGGCGGGCGACGGGTTCCTCGCGACGTTCGATGGTCCCGCCCGGGCGATCCGCTGCGCGATCGCGACGGTTGCGGCCGTCCGCGACCTTGGGATCCAGATCCGGGCGGGCCTGCACACCGGCGAGGTCGAGCAGATTGGCGACAAGGTCGGCGGGATCGCCGTCAATATCGGCGCCCGTATCGCGGCCCTGGCCGGCGCTTCGGAAGTCCTCACCTCGCAGACCGTGAAGGACCTGGTGGCCGGCTCCGGCATCGTGTTCGAGAACGCCGGCGAGCACGAACTGAAGGGCGTCCCCGACCGCTGGCACCTGTACCAAGTGGTGGGGTAGGTTGCTTTGCCCAGGTGACCTCAGAGATGGAGGGACCCGCCCGGCCGCGTCGCGCGGGCCGACCGCGCCGGGGCCGCGGTACCGGTTCAGCGCTCTGTCGGAAGACCTAAGTTCTTCCAAATCGGGCTTGAACTACGACGGCTAGTTTGCCGTCTCCACTCTCTCCCTGACGCTGAGGTGGCCCGGGCTGTCGGCTGCGAGCCGCGGCAAGAGGTGCGACAACAACTGCTCTGCACTGAGCCGACGGACGGTACCGTTCGGGCCGGTCTGTGTCCAGCCGTCGTTTTCCTTGACGTAGCGTTGTGTCCAGCCGCGCTTGGTTGTGATGTAGATGACGCAGTCGGTGTTCTTCATGGCTTCTCCCGAATCGTACCCGGCTCTTGACGGAGTCGAGCTTGTCTGGTCCTACGCTCCG
>JALZOM010000029.1 GCA_030913945.1 Actinomycetota bacterium | reverse complement strand
CCGTGTACGAATCCGACGTGCGGGCTACGTCTTCGGGCGTGCCCGAGGCAATGACCTCGCCGCCACCGGCCCCGCCGTGGGGCCCGAGATCGATGATGTGGTCGGCCGTCTTGATGACCTCGAGGTTGTGCTCGATCACCACCACCGTGTTGCCGCCGTCGACGAGGCGATGAAGAACGCCGAGCAGCTTGGAGACGTCCTCGAAGTGCAGGCCGGTGGTCGGCTCGTCCAGGATGTACAGCGTGCTTCCGGTCGATCGCTTGGCGAGCTCGGAAGCGAGCTTCACACGCTGTGCTTCCCCACCCGAAAGCGTGGGGGCAGGCTGACCGAGCTTGATGTAACCCAGACCGACATCGCGCAGCGTGTCCATGTGGCGAGCGATCGGCGGGATGGCGCTGAAGAACTCACACGCTTCCTCGACGCTCATGTCGAGGATCTCGGAGATGTTCTTCCCCTTGTAGCGAACCTCGAGCGTCTCGCGGTTGTAGCGCTTGCCCTTGCACACCTCGCACGGGACGTAGATGTCGGGGAGGAAGTGCATCTCGATCTTGATGGTCCCGTCGCCGGAGCAAGCCTCGCAGCGCCCACCCTTCACGTTGAACGAGAACCGGCCCGGTTGGTAGCCGCGGCGGCGTGCGTCGGGGGTCTTGGCGAACAGTTTGCGAACGTAGTCGAAGACCCCCGTGTAGGTGGCGGAGTTCGAGCGAGGGGTCCGTCCGATCGGCGATTGGTCGATGTCGATGACCTTGTCGATGTGCTGCATGCCGGCGAGCGACTTGTGCTTGCCTGCGACCATGCGAGCGTTCCGGATCAGCTTCTGGTGCACCGCTCGGTAGAGGACGTCGTTCACGAGCGTCGATTTTCCGGAGCCGGATACGCCCGTCACCGCAACGAAGCAACCCAGCGGGAATCCGACATCGATGTTCTTGAGGTTGTGCTGACGGGCCCCCTTCACGGTGAGCCATTCTCGGTCGGGCGCCCGTCGTCGCTCGGGGATCCGGATGCTCCGTCGGCCCGAAAGGTAGTCGCCCGTCAGCGATCGCCCGGGCTCGAGCAGGCCCTCGAGGTTGCCGGAGTACACGATCTTGCCGCCGTGCTCCCCCGCCCCCGGCCCGATGTCCACCACATGGTCGGCCGCGCGGATCGTGTCCTCGTCGTGCTCGACCACGATCAGCATGTTGCCGAGGTCGCGCAATCGAACGAGCGTGTCGATCAGTCTTCGGTTGTCGCGCTGGTGCAGGCCGATCGAGGGTTCGTCCAGCACGTAGAGAACCCCGACCAGACCAGATCCGATCTGGGTCGCCAAGCGGATGCGCTGAGCCTCGCCCCCGGCCAGCGTGGCGGAGCCTCGTCCGAGCGTGAGGTAGTCGAGGCCCACGTCCAGCAGGAAGCTCAGGCGGGCATGGATCTCCTTGAGCACTCGTTCGGCGATGGCGGTCTCGCGGTCGTTGAACTCGACCTTCTTGAGGAAGTCATCGACGTCACTGATGCACATCTCGCACACGTCGAAGATGTTGCGACCGCCCACCAGCACCGCCAGCGACTCGGGTGCCAGACGGGCCCCCTTGCACGCGGGGCAGGGAACCTCACGGAAATACTGCTCGTAGCGATCGCGCGCCCATTCCGAGTCCGTCTCGGAGCGGCGACGCTCGAGCCACGGGATGATCCCCTCGTACACGGTCCAGTAGGAACGCGTTCGGTTGAACCGATTCTTGTAACGGACGTGGATGTCCTCATCCTCGGACCCGTACATGACGATGTCGCGGGCCTTCTTCGACAGCCTCTTGAACGGAACGTTCGTCTTGAAACCGAACGCCTTCGCCGCCGACGCGAGCAACCGTTCGAAGTACTCGAGTCGCTTGCCCGACCACGGAGCGAGCGCTCCTTCCTCGAGCGATAGATCGGGATCCGGGACCACCAGCTCGAGATCGACCTCGAGGTGGGTCCCGAGCCCGTCGCAACGTTCGCACGCCCCGTAGGGAGAGTTGAACGAGAAGTTGCGCGGAGCCAGCTCGTCGAACGACAACCCGCAGTGGGTGCATGCGAAGTGCTGCGAGAACATGATGTCCTCGGCCGCGTCGTCCACGACGTCGATCGCGGCGACGCCCTCGGCCAGCTTGAGAGCCGTCTCTATCGAGTCGGTCAGGCGTGACTCGATCCCCTCTTTGATGACGAGGCGGTCCACGATGACGTCGATGTCGTGCTGGAAGTACCGGTCGAGCCGGATCTTGTCGGACAGGTCCCTGATCTCACCATCGATCCGGGCGCGCGCGAAGCCCCGACGAGCGAGGTCCTCGACCAACCCGTGGAACTCGCCCTTCCGTCCCCGGACCATCGGGGCGAGGATCTGGAAACGCGTCCCCTCGGGCATCTCGAGGACCTGGTCGACGATCTGCTCGGGAGTCTGTCGGGCGATCGGGCGCCCGCAGTTGTGGCAGTGAGGCCGGCCGATCCTGGCGAAGAGCAAGCGTAGATAGTCGTAGATCTCCGTGATGGTCCCAACGGTCGACCTGGGGCTCCTTGGCGCCGACTTCTGGTCGATCGAGATGGCCGGCGACAGGCCCTCGATGAAGTCGACATCCGGCTTGTCCATCTGCCCCAGGAACTGCCGGGCGTAGGAGGACAGGGACTCGACGTACCGGCGCTGGCCCTCCGCATAGATGGTGTCGAAGGCGAGGGAGGACTTCCCGGAGCCCGAGATGCCGGTGAACACGATCAGGGCATCGCGCGGGAGCTCCAGGTTGACGTTCTCGAGGTTGTGCTCGCGGGCCCCCCGGATGACCAGGTCACCGGAATGGGGTCCAGAGGAGGGTGTCGCCATGGTTATCGATGCTAAACGACGCGCATGTAACTTTCGTTCCCAATCTTCGCGACCGATGGCACCCCGGGGGGCTGCTACTCGGGGGGAGGGAGGCCTCGCGTCCCCCGCCGAGTTCGTCCTGATCCCGTATCACGACTGCGTTCGACGCTGGGAAGGGTAGCCTCGGGGGATGCCCCACCTGGCGTCCTACCGGGACGAATTCCCCGTCGTGAACGAGCGGACCTACCTCATCTCAGCCTCGCTCGGTCCGCTGTCCCGCCGGGCCCGGGCGGCCGCCGAGGAGCACCTCGATCTGTGGGGACGCCTCGGCCCTGAGGAGCTGTGGTTCGACCACGGGTTGCCGGCCCTCCAGCGGTGCAGGGAGCGTTTCGCCGCCCTGATCGGGGCGGATGTCGAGGAGATCGCCATCGTCCCCTCAGTCTCCGCGGGCCTGTCATCGCTCGCCACCTGCCTGGATCTCGAGGCGCGACCGAAGGTCGTGCTGACCGATATGGATTTCCCTACTAACCACTACGTGTGGCGGGCACAGCAGAGACGGGGGGCGAAGCTCGACGTGGTGGCCTCGCCGGATGGGATCACGATGGGCGAGGCCACTGTGGCTGACAGGATCGACGATGAGACCGCTATCGTCAACGTCAACCGGGTCCTGTTCGAGTCCTCGTGGATCATGGACCTGAACCCGATCGTCGAGGCGGCCCGGGCGCACGGCTCCTACGTCGTGATCGACGACTTCCACGGCTCCGGCATCGTGCCGATCGACGTCCACAAGATGGACGTCGACTTCCTCTTCTCGGGAGCCCTCAAGTGGTTGTGCGGGGGCCAGGGGATCGCGTTCATGTACTGCCGGCGCGACCTCATCGAGGAGCTCGAGCCCCTCGTCGTCGGCTGGTTCGGCACGACGGACCCCTTCGACTTCGACCGCGGCTCGCTGCGTCTGAGAAGCGACGCCCGCCGTTTCGAGACCGGTACCTACACCCTGCCGCAGGCATGGACGGCGTCGGCCGGACTCGAGATCATCCTCGAGGTGGGCGTCGACGCGATCAGGGCCCGCAATCAGGAACTCACTCGGAGGGTCATCGCCGGCGTCGATGACCTCGGCCTCGAACTGCTGTCGCCGCGCGACGACGCGCGACGCGGTGGTCTCGTGCGCTGCAAGATCCCCGGGGGGAGGGAGAACGCGGAGACCACGTTGCACCTGCTCTTCGAACGCAACGTCGTGCTCGATAGCCGCAACGATGCATTGCGCATCTCACCGCACTTCTTCAATAACGAGGCCGACGTCGATCGCTGTTTCGAGGAATTGGGCGCGCTTCTCTAGGCTCGGTCAGTCAAGGTTGGAGGGCCCAGCGCCGTCCCCGGAAGCGCAGGGCCGTGGCCGCCGTTCGGGCTGCTAACCACGCGGTTGCGCCGGCTGCCAGTCCCGCCGTCCCCCACTCGAAGGACAGTGCACCCAGAGCCAGGGCCATGTAGAGCAGCGAGCACCCGACCATCGCGATCGCGAGATATCGGGTGTCGGACGCGCCGATGAGGATGCCGTCGAGGGTGAACGCCGCGGCTGACAACGGTTGGGTCAGAGCAAGCCACGCGAGCAGACCCACGGTGGCTTGAACGATGCGTGCGTCGTCGGTGAAGGCGGCCGCGATCGGTTCGCGCAACGCGAGAAGCGCCACCATGAGCGCAACCCCCACCGCTAGCCCCCATGCCATCAGTCGAACTCCGACCTCGCGCGCCCGCGACTGATCCCCCGCCCCCAGGTGCCTGCCGACCAGCGCTTGCCCCGCGATCGCGATCGAGTCGAGCGCGAAAGACAGCAGCAAGAAGATCTGCATCGTCACCTGCCACGAGCCGAGGGCGACTACGCCCATACGCGTGGCAACGGACGTCGCGACGGTCAGCGCGGCGAGCAGCGCCCCCGTTCGAACGATGAGGTCCGCACCCACGGAAAGCAACGAGCGGATTATTCCCGGGTCCGGTCGGGCGGGGGCGCCTTTGAAACGCGGGATCAGCAGGATCAGGAAAGCGATGGCCACCCCCCACTGCCCTATCACCGTTCCCCAGGCCGAGCCCTCGACCCCGAGACCAACCGGGTAGATGAGGATGTAGTCGAGCGCGACGTTGACCAACGCACCGGCGCCGGCAACATACAGCGGCGTCTTCGTGTTCTGGGCGCCCCGCAACCAGCCGTGTCCGACCAATCCGATGAGGACAGCAGGCGCCGAGAGGATCCGGATCCTGAGATAGGGCTCTGCGAAGCTCGCCACGCGAGGGCCGGCGCCCAGGAGTCGTATAACCGGGCCCGCGAGCACCAGGCCGGCGACCAGAACGATCGCTCCGAGGGCGACGGCCAGCAGCAGGGCCTGTACCCCGATCTGAGCCGCGCCGCGCGGGTCGTCCCGGCCAACAGCGCGGGCCACGCGCGGCGTCACGCCGTAGGCGAGGAACGAGAACAGCCAGAACGACGCGGTGAAGGCGGCGGTTCCCACGGCGACGGCCCCCAGCTCGACCGCACCCAGGTGGCCGACGAAGGCCGTATCGATCAGGGAGTAGAGGGGATCCGCAGCGAGGGCGCCCAGCGCAGGGAGCGCGAGAGCGACGATGGCGCGGTCGTCCCGATGGCGGCCCGGCCTCACGGGGAGGCGGCGGGCGAGGCGTGGCTGTTGGCTCAACCGACCTCGCGCAGTTCTCTGCGGAGGTCGTTCACCTCGTCGCGGATGCGCGCGGCGTACTCGAACCTCAGGTCCTCCGCGGCCTGGTGCATCTCTTCCTCGAGCTGCAGGATCAGTCGCTTGAGGTCATCGGGGCTCCCGCCGAAGGTCTCGTGCCGGCGGCTCTTCGACTTGGTGGGCACCGTGACGTCCCGTCGCCGGCCGAGACCGTGGATCAAGATATCGGTGACCGCTTTCCGGATCGTCTGAGGATCGATGCCGTTCGCTTCGTTGAACTCGAGCTGGATCTTCCGGCGCCGCTGCGTCTCGGAGATCGCCCTGCGCATCGAATCGGTGACCTCGTCCGCGTACATGATCACCTGGCCCTCGACGTTCCGTGCGGCGCGTCCGATCGTCTGGAT
>JALZOM010000015.1 GCA_030913945.1 Actinomycetota bacterium | reverse complement strand
GTGGAGGGAGCTTCCAAGTATCAGGTCACAGTCCTCCAGGCGAACGGGAACATCGCACAGTCGGAGGACACTGCATCCACGTCTTTCACTCCGACCATGAAGCTTAACGCAGCGGATGGCCCTTCCGTTGGTACGTCCAGTCGATTGACCTTTTCGGGCACAAGGGCCCCATCCCTAATGCGGCCAACTGGCGGAGTTTCTCATTGGTGTCTGCCACCGCCGGTGCCACGACGCAGCTGTTGACACCTGCCGATGGATCCTCCAGCGTCCGCATGCCTGCGATGATGTGGGAGCCGGTCGCCGGCGCCGACTACTACAAGGTCCTTTACTCCGTCCAGGGATCAGGCACGGAAGCGTTTCTCAGTGGAGCGACCAAGCTCCCTCACCCGGGGTTCACGTACGCTGACGAGGTCCTTCCGACCGGGACTTACGATTGGCGCGTCGAGGCCTACAACAACACCGCCGGTCTCATCGCTGCGAGCGTCTCGCGCTCCTTCCACATCCAGGCGCTCGAGAGCCCGGTCCTGGTCGCTCCGGACGAATGCCTCCCGAACGTCGCATGCCCCGACCTCACCGACACGCCGACGCTTGATTGGAACCCGGCCGCCGGCGCGGTGTCATATCTGGTCTACCTCGCCTTGGATCCGGATTTCACGAACATCGTCAAGACCTATAAGACCCAGTACACGCAGCTGACTCCCCGCGAGTCGCTGCTCGACAACCAGGCGGGCCAGGCCTACTACTGGCTCGTGCGACCCTGCAAGACTCCCACCCGCTGTGGCCCCCTGGACGGCTCGGTTTACCCCGACGCATACGCGTTCCGCAAACGGTCGCGGCCCATCTCGCTCGTGAGTCCCTCGGATGGAGCGACCGTCCCCGACCAGGTGACTTTCCACTGGGAAGACTTCCTCGAGCGCAACCAGAGCTCCAGTCCTCCGGTCACTCAGGAGGCAAGGCAATACCGGATCCAGGTGTCCACCGTCGCCGACTTCGCCAAGATCCTGGATGACAAGATCGTGGACCAGACCACATATACGCCGTTCGACAAGGCGTACCCGGAGGGCCAGCTCTACTGGCGTGTGGCCGCCATCGACGGGAGCAGCAACCTCTTGACGTTCAGTCCGCCATGGTCGATCACCAAGCAGTCTCCGAAGCTGAACCTGAACTTCCCTGCCGCCGACGTCACGTTCGCCGGGGCGGGCGTTCCTTACTTCCAGTGGACACCGCAGGATTTCGCGGCGAAATACGAGGTCGAGGTCTACCGCAATGGCGACCTCAATTTCTCACCCACGAACAGGGCTCTGCTTCAGCAAACGAAGATGGCTGCTTGGGCGCCCACGGGCGAGCTCGCCCGTGGGACGTACGCCTGGCGCGTGCGAAGACTGGATGCCGACAGCAAGCCTGGACCTTGGTCGCCGGGGCGGCGCTTTACCCTGGCCACGAACCCCACCAGCACCAGCCTGCAAGTCGTCAAGCTCGCCCGAAAGGTGCAAGCCTCCGGGAGCCTGAACCCGGCGCATCCGGGGCGCGTCATGACGGTGACCCTCATGAAGAAGTCGGGGGTCAAATTCGTGAGGCTGGCGCAGGTGAGCGCGACCCTCTCCGCCTCGAGTAACTACGTGGCGACGTTCGCGCGCCCGTCTAAGGGAAGATGCAAGGTACTGGCGCGCTTCGCTGGCGATTCAGACCATCTGCCGAGCCAGAAAACCGTCCGCTTCCGCTGCTAGCCCCGCATAGGGCTGGCAGAACCTCGAGGGCTGTGGCCCGCTACTGCCTCCATCGGCCTGATGCTCCCCAGCTTCGGGTACAGCTCGCGACCGTGAAATGGGAGGCTTGGCCTCCGTCGCTGGGATAATGGTCGCCCTGGGCCTGAACGGGCTTGAAGACGCCGGCTGAAAGAAACTGATCCGATGAGCATTCTCAAGAAGATCCTGAATGCGGGCGAGGGCCGCAAGCTGAAGTCCCTCGAGGCAGTGGTTCCCGTCGTCAATTCGTTGGAGGACGAGATCCACGCTCTCGATGACGCCGCGCTGCGCGGCAAGACGGCTGAGTTCAGGCAGCGGCTCGAGAACGGCGAGACCCTCGACGACCTGGTCGGCGAGGCCTTCGCGGTGACCCGCGAGGCCGCCCGGCGCACCATCGGCCAGCGCCACTTCGACGTCCAGTTGATGGGCGGAGTGGCCCTCCACTACGGGTGGATCGCCGAGATGAGGACCGGTGAGGGCAAGACGCTCACCTCGACGCTTGCGGGATACCTCAACGCTCTCGGCGACGACGGGGTCCACATCATCACGGTCAACGATTACCTGGCCAAGCGAGACTCCGAATGGATGGGTCAGGTGTACCGGTTCCTGGGCCTTCACACCGGCCTCATCCAGTCGCAGATGGATCCTTCGGAGCGCCGCCCTGCCTATGCGGCGGACATCACCTATGGGACCAACAACGAGTTCGGGTTCGACTACCTCCGCGACAACATGGTCACCGAGCTCGATCGACTGGTGCAGCGGGGGCACAACTTCGGGATCGTGGACGAGGTCGACTCGATCCTCGTCGACGAAGCGCGCACCCCTCTGATCATCTCCGGAGCTGCCAGCGAGGCCACCAAGTGGTACGTGCAGTTCGCACGTATCTCGCCGCGCCTGAGCCGCGATGAGCACTACGAGGTAGACGAGAAGAAGCGGACGATCGCCATCTCCGAAGAAGGCGTGTCGAAGGTCGAGGAGATCCTCGGCGTCGAGAACCTCTACGACCACGTGAACATCGACATGGTGCACCACCTCGAGGTCGCGTTGAAGGCTAAGGAGCTCTACAAGCGGGATGTCGAGTACGTCGTGCAGCACGGCGAGGTGAAGATTGTCGATGAGTTCACCGGGCGCATCCTCCCTGGGCGGCGCTACTCCGAGGGCCTACACCAGGGGATCGAAGCCAAGGAAGGCGTGCGTATCAAGGAAGAGAACCAGACGCTCGCCACGATCACCCTTCAGAACTACTTCCGTATGTACAACAAGTTATCCGGCATGACGGGGACGGCGAAGACCGAGGCGTCCGAGTTCAGCCACATCTACAAGCTGGACGTCTCAGAGGTCCCCACCAACCTTCCGATGATCAGGGCCGATGAGCAAGACCTCATCTACAAGACGGCAGATGCCAAGTGGAACGCGCTCGCCGACGACATCTCCGAGCGGAGCGCCAAGGGCCAGCCGGTGCTGATCGGAACGGTGTCGATCGAGAAGTCCGAGCTTCTCTCCCGGGTGCTCTCGAAGCGCGGGGTCGCGCACACGGTCCTGAATGCCAAGCAACACGAGAAGGAAGCCGCGATCGTTTCGCAAGCCGGTCGTCTCAGCGCCGTCACCGTGGCCACCAACATGGCGGGTAGAGGTGTCGACATCATCCTCGGCGGCAACCCCGAAGGCATGGCCCGGCAGGAGATGTTGGCGGCAGGGTGGGATAACGACGCGTACCTTCTCGACCTGTACTCGGCCGATGACAAAGCGGAGTACGAAGGGCATTTCGAGCCCCTGCTCGAGAAGTTCAAGGAGCAGTGCGCACTCGAGCACGAAGAGGTGGTCGGCCGCGGTGGCCTCTACGTCCTGGGCACCGAGCGACATGAGTCGCGCCGCATCGACAATCAGTTGCGAGGGCGGTCGGGTCGACAGGGAGACCCTGGTGCGAGCCGCTTCTACCTGTCGCTCGAAGACGACCTGATGCGGCTCTTCGCATCGGAACGCATCGCCGGGATGATGGAGCGCCTGAAGATCCCGGACGATGTCCCCATCGAGGCAAAGCTCGTGTCCCGGGCGATCGAACGCGCGCAGACACAGGTCGAGTCGATGAACTTCGAGATCCGCAAGAACGTCCTCAAGTACGACGAGGTCATGGAGAAGCAGCGCCAGGTCATCTATTCGGAGCGTCGCAAGATCCTCGAGGGCGAGGATTTTCACGACGAGGCGCTCGAGCTCGTCACCGACGTCGTCGAGGGCGCCGTGGCACAGCACGCCAACCGTGACCTGCCACCCGAGGAATGGGACTGGGAGCAGCTGGTCGCCCGCATGCGCGAGATATTTCCGACGTCACTCAAGCAAGACGCCTTCGACCCGGAAACCGCGACATACGACGAGGTGCTCGAAGCGTTCCTGAAGGATGCATTGGACACATATGCACGTCGCGAGGAGCAGCTGGGCTCGGAACAGATACGCCAGATCGAGCGCATGGTGTTGCTTTCCGTCATCGATAACCGGTGGCGGGAGCACCTCTACGAGATGGACTACCTGCAGGAGGGGATCGGGCTCCGCGCCATGGGGCAGCGGGATCCGCTCGTTGAGTACCAGCGCGAGGGATTCGACATGTTTCTGCAGATGCAGGAGACGATCAAGGAAGACTTCGCCCGGTACATGTTCCACATCGAGGCGGTCCACGAGGACGAGCGCAGCCGCAACCAACCCAGCAGGATGCGAGAGGAGCGGCGTCAGATACCGATGACGCAAATGAACCCAATGCCTTCCGCGGATGACGACTTCGACGGCGAGGTCGCTGCAGGGAACGGCGAAGCGATCGAACAGGCTGTATCGGACAAGGTGCCTCGCAACGCGCCATGTCCCTGCGGTAGCGGCAAGAAGTACAAGCAGTGCCACGGCCGCCCGGGCGCGGCCCCCCTCAACTAGGCGAGATCACCCCTTTGATCCGACATGACCTTCAGCTCGACTATCCGGGGGCGCCCCTCGACGTCCTGCCAGCGCGATCGCACGTTTACCGTCTTGTCGTCCCCCGAGTAGCGGATCTGAGCCGTATACGCATCGCCGTCTTCCGCCACGTCCACGACCTCGGCGGCGGTAACGGGTCGCGGCAGCTGCTTCATGATGTCGGCGACATAGGTGAGCACATCGCCGGTCAGGTCCCCCCCGGCCTTGTTCAGGTCGTTGTCGACGACCGCCTGTCCGTGCGCCTGAGCGTGCTGCCTCACTGCAGCTTGATCCATGCTTGGGCCTCCCTGTGGGCTCGCGATCGAATCTGCCGTGCTGGAGCCTACTAAGCGCCCCTTCTCGGCCGCAGCCTAGGATTCCCGCGGCTCGCCGGCCCGGCGGCGGAGCTCAGCTTCGATGAACACGCCGATGTCACCGTCGAGCACGGCGTTGACGTTTCCAACCTCTACGCCGGTGCGATGGTCCTTGACCATCTGATACGGGTGGAGCACGTATGACCTGATCTGCGAACCGAATCCGATGTCTCGCTTCTCGCCTCGTAGTGCGTCCATCTCGGCATCCCGCTCTTCGTGCGCCTTGGCTACGAGGCGCGACTTGAGGATCCTCATGGCCACGGCTCGATTCTGCATCTGCGATCTCTCGTTCTGACACGACACCACGATCCCAGTCGGGAGGTGGGTGATGCG
Organism: Actinomycetota bacterium; assembly: GCA_030913945.1. Lineage (GTDB taxonomy): Bacteria > Actinomycetota > CADDZG01 > CADDZG01 > WHSQ01 > JACCXF01. Next base: position 2,004 of record JALZOM010000015.1, on the reverse strand, counting down.
GACCGCGGAGTCCGTGACGTTCACATGCTGTCCGCCGGCCCCCGAGGAGCGATAGGTGTCGATCCGAAGATCATCGGGACCGATGGCCACATCGATGTCATCCTCGACTTCGGGGGTTACGTCCACGGACGAGAAGGACGTATGCCGCCGCTTGGCCTGATCGAAGGGCGAGATCCGGACGAGTCGGTGCACGCCGCGTTCGGCGGCGAGCAAGCCGTACGCGTGACGCCCCTCGACGGTGAGCGTGACCGACTTCAGCCCGGCTTCTTCACCGGCGGTCGCCTCGACCATCTCGGTCTTGAAGCCACGTCGTTCGGCCCACCTGAGGTACATGCGCAGGAGCATCTCGGCCCAGTCCTGCGAGTCCGTGCCCCCCTCGCCCGCGTGCACCTCGAGGATGGCCGGATGGTCGTCGAACTCTCCGCCGAGGAGCGCAAGGACCTCGAGCTCCCCGAGCTCCGATTCCATCCGTGAGATCTCGGCCGCGGCCTCGCCGCCGGTCGCTTCGTCACTCTCGGAGCTGGCGAGCTCCCACAGGACGCGGGCGTCCGAGACGCGAGCCATCATGCGGTCGAAGAGATCGACGTCCTCGGCCAGGCGGGAGCTTTCCGACATCACCTTCTGGGCCGAGGATGGATCGTCCCAGAAGTCCGCCCCCGCAGACTTCTGGCGTAGTTCGTCTAGGCGGGCGCGCTTGCGATCCAGGTCAAAGGTACTCCTTTACCTGGTCCAGCTTGGTTTCTATCGCGGCGATGCGGTTTGAAAGATCCTCCATTGGGCGCAAGGGTAGGTCATGGGAGGCGTCCACCTCGCGTTCGGGCAGGCGGGCAGACAAGAGCGGCTCCAGGTGACATGATTTCGGGGATGGACGAACGAGTTCCGGACATCGTCGAGCGCGTCGAGAGCGCTTCCCTTGCGGATCTGCACTCGGTCGATATCGACGATGTCTACCGTCAGATGGATTGGTTGCTCCAGTCGCGACCGACGCCGATGGATCTCTACCACCGGTGGGAGAAGCAGAACTGGTCGACGCTCGACCTCGATTTCAGCGAGGACGCCCTTCACTGGCAAAGCATGACCGGCATCTTCGAGGGCTTCCGCACGGAGCTGCAACGCAGTTTCACGTTGTTCTTCGTGGGCGAGCAGGCTGTCACCGACACACTTTCGCCGCTCGTGCACGCGGCTCCGGACGAGCCATCGAGGATCTTCCTATCGACGCAGCTCGTCGACGAGGCGCGCCATTCGGTCTTCTTCTCTCGCTTCTTCGATGAGGTGGTGGGTATCTCCGGGGGCCTGACCGCGGCTCTGGACGTCCTCAAGGACAGAGTCGTCGGCGGTTTCCGCACGATCTTCGACGAGGACCTCGTTGAGTCGGTTGAAGCGGTGCGCAAGGACCCTCACGACTACGGCGCCTGGGTCGAAGGAATCACGACCTATCACCTGATCGTGGAAGGGATGCTGGCTCTCACGGGGCAGAAGTACCTGCTGGGGATCATCCGGGAGCTCGGGATCCTTCCCGGCTTCTACGGAGGTTTCACGGCCGTGGCCCGAGACGAGTCCCGGCACGTCAATTTCGGGGTCAGGGCCTTGATGGAGGCCGGGCTCAGGGACCGGGAGTTCCTCGAGCGGGTCGAGCGGGTCGTGTTCCACCTCCTCGAGCCGGCCTGCCGGGTGGTGGCCGCGCCCGATCGTCGGTTCGCCGTCGACCCCGAGCAGACGCCCCCCAACCTGCTCATCAACCCCTATGAGGTGCGCTCTTTCTCCCTCCAGTCCCTGACTAAGCGCCTCCGAGTGGTAGGAATTTCCAAGGAGGTATGTGCGGAGGTCACCGAGCGCGGCATCGGCTACTACGATGTGGCCTGGTCAGATTACGAGAAGATTCACGGCGAGGCGCATCCGTACCGATACTTTGACCGGGTGGCTTCGGCTGCCAGTTAGGGCCTCAGCCCTTTAGAACCGTCCGAGACCAGCAGGGATTGATACCGCCATGATCAAGATGGTCGT
>JALZOM010000156.1 GCA_030913945.1 Actinomycetota bacterium | reverse complement strand
GTCCCGGGTCGGGCCCAACCGTTGGGGTCCCTTCGGTTTGCTTCAGACCCTCGCCGACGGCATGAAGCTCTTCTTCAAAGAAGACTTCCGCCCGGCGTCGGCGGACCGGTGGACCTATGCGCTCGCCCCGGTAGCTGCGATGGTTCCGGCCTTCCTCGCCTTCGCCGTCGTCCCCCTTGGTGATGACGTCACGATCGCGGGCCGCGAGATCGATCTGGTGGTCACCGACATCAACATCGGAGTGCTGTACTTCCTCGCGATGGGGTCCCTCGGGGTCTACGGCATCGTCCTGGCTGGCTGGGCTTCGGGATCGAAGTATCCGCTCCTGGGCGGAGTTCGCTCCACGGCGCAGATGATCTCTTACGAGATCGCGCTCGGTCTCTCGTTGGTGCCGATCGTGCTGGCTGCGGGGAGCCTGTCGATGGTCGACATCGTCGCTCAACAGGCGGACACGGTGGGCAACGTCACCTTCTTCGACGGGATCCCGGTCCTCGAGCAGGTTGCGGATCTGTTCCGGTACATGCCGAACTGGTACATCTGGTCGCAGTGGCCGGCCTTCGCCATCTTCTTCATCTCCGGGATCGCCGAGACGAATCGCGCACCGTTCGATCTTCCCGAGGCCGAGACAGAGCTCATCGCCGGTTTCCACACGGAGTACTCGGGGATCCGGTTCGCGATGTTCTTCTTGGGCGAGTACATACACGTCGTCGTGATCTCGGCGGTGGCGGTGACCTTGTTCTTCGGAGGCTGGCATGGGCCGGGATTCGACTTCCTTCCGTGGTTGTGGCCGCTGGTCTGGTTCGTGATCAAGACAACCGTCTTCGTCTACTTGTTCGTCTGGCTTCGCGCCACCATGCCTCGCCTTCGCTACGACCGGCTCATGTGGCTGGGATGGAAGAGGCTGATCCCGGCGTCGCTGATATGGATCATGGTCACCGCGGTGGTGAACACGCCCGGCATCTCCAGGAACATCCGCCTCGCGGTCTTCGGAGCTCTCTTCCTCGGCGTGGTCACCTGGGTGTTCCGAGGCGATCCGCGCATGAAGGACATCGTGACGCCACAAAGGAGGACCACGCGTGGCGTTGCCTGAGATCTTGACCGGCATGAAGGTCGTCATCCGCAACGTCTTCCGGCGGAAGGAAACGCGCGGCTATCCCGAGGTTCGACGGCGACCGTTCCCGCGCTTCAGGGGGCGCCACGTTCTCGACCGCCATCCCGATGGTCTCGAGAAGTGCATCGGGTGCGAGCTGTGCGCGGGCGCGTGTCCCGCCGATGCGATCTACGTGGTGGGGGCCGAGAACACACCCGAGGCGCGTTTCTCGCCCGGTGAAAGGTACGCGCAGATCTATCAGATCAATTACCTACGCTGCATCTTCTGCGGTCTGTGCGTCGAAGCCTGCCCCACGGAGGCTTTGCTGATGACGACGGAGTACGAGATCTCGGGCTCCTCGCGCGAGGACCTGATCTTCTCGAAAGATCAACTGATCATCGATTCGCCGATCGTTCGCCACTGGGACACGAAGAAGGAGTACCCGCCGGAGTCGAGCTTCGATATCAAGCAGCTGGGGATGAAACGATGATCGAGATCATCGTTTTCGGGGTGGTCTTCGTCGTGGCTCTGGGCTCCTCGCTCGCGATGCTGTTCGCGAAGAACGCCGTACACGCGGCGCTCTTCTTGGTCGCCACGCAGATCGCCCTTGCGCTGGCATTCCTCCTCGAAGGGGGACAGTTCATCGCCGCCATCCAGATCATCGTCTACGCCGGTGCCATCATGGTGTTGTTCCTGTTCGTCATCATGCTCCTCGGGGTCGACAAGAAAGAGCCGCTGATCGAGCCCCTTACGGGACAACGGCCGCTCGCGATCGGTCTTGGGGCGGTGCTTGCCGCCGAGATGCTGTGGGTTGCCTGGAGGGGCATCGAGTTCGCCGCCGGCGGGGGGGATGCAGCAGCGCGCCTTGTCGACACGAACCAGGATCCCGGCAACGTGCTTGCCGTGGCGCGCGTTCTGTTCAGCAAGTACCTGCTTCCGTTCGAGGCGACATCGGTGATGCTCGTCGTGGCCATCGTCGGCGTGATGGTGCTCGCGCGGCGGATGGGTATGACCACGCCGGGGGAGGTCGCTGCCGGGGCGGGGGAGGAGAGCGATTTGGCCTCGCCCGGCAGGGGGGCGACGGGATGAGGGTCGCTCCCGAGTACTACCTTTCTCTCGCTGGGCTCATG
>JALZOM010000008.1 GCA_030913945.1 Actinomycetota bacterium | reverse complement strand
CTTGTGCCCCGGGGCTCTGGCTGCGACCCTTCTGCCATGACGAGCGACGGGCCGGACGGATCCGCAGCGCTGGCTCGGGTCTTCGAGCGCATCGATGAGGACTTCGACGACCATCTCGAAGCGATCCGTACCTACCTGAAGCAACCGAGCGTCTCGTCGACGGGCGAAGGCGTTGCGCGCTGCGCCGAGATGACGGCCGAGCTCGTCGAGTCGTGTGGCGGTCGCGCCGAGGTGATCGGAACGGATGGTCACCCCGCCGTGATCGCCTCGATCGATAGCGGGGGGCCCCGGCTTCTCCGCTACGGGATGTACGACGTCCAGCCGGCCGACGAGCCGGATTGGGAGGTTGCCCCCTTCAGCGCGGCCATCGAGGACCGCCCCGGCATCGGCACCGTCGTCGTGGCCCGCGGCGCGGCGAACTCGAAGGGAACGCTCGCGGCATCCCTGCTTGCGATGAAGTCGCTGGGCGCCGTGGCGGACCTCCCTTGCGGCGTCACTTTCTTGCTGGACGGCGAGGAGGAGCTCGGAAGCCCTCACCTCCCCGGAATCGTCGACGCCCATCGGGAGGACCTCGCCGCCGACGCCGCGTACGACCTCGACCTCATGGCCGACCGGACCGGGGTCCCCGAGGTCTTCCTCGGCTGCAAGGGCATCCTGTCACTGCGCTTGAGTTGTGAGGGAGGCGACTGGGGCGGGCCGGTCGGCGGCGCGCTCCACTCGAGCGGGGGGGTACTGGTTGCGTCACCGGCCTGGTCGGTCGTGCGCGCTCTATCGACGCTCGTCGATGATGATGAGCGCGTCTCGATCCCCCACCTCGACAAGGTGCCGGTGCCAGACGAGGACCTTTCGCTGCTGGACGATCTCGCCGAGCGTTTCGATCCCGAGGCCTACCTCGTCGAGTCGAACGCACGCCGTTTCAAAAGCGACCTGTCTACGCGCGAGATGGTCGAGGCGCTGGTGTACGAACCCGCCGCGAACGTCAATGGGCTCTTCGCCGGCCGCGCACCCGGGGAGAAGACCATCGTCCCGCACGAAGCGAGCGCGGTCGTGGATCTCCGGATCCCCTACGGCACCGACTTCGATGCAGTGGGACGGTCGGTTCGCGCCCGGATCGCAGAGGTGTCCCCCGAAGTCAACGTCACCGAAAGCGAAGTCTGCCCCCCGGCGCGCACCTCAGCGAACTCCCCCGTGGCGCGCGCGATGATCCGATCGCACGAGGATGCGGGGCAAGCGGCACGGGTCTGGCCCAGTGCGCCCTGGTGGGCCCCCTACTTCCTGTTCGAGCGCGTACTCGGATTGCCCTTCGCCATAGGCGGGGCCGGCCACTGTGCGGGGGCGCACGCGGCCAACGAGTACGCGAGCGTCGAGGGTCTGAGGCAACATATGCACCAGTCGGCGGCCCTGCTGTATCGCTTCGCACAGGAGATGGAGTCGAGCGTATGAGTGTCGCGGTTGCACGAGCTGAGGGAACGCCACGCCGGATGGGTCGCGCCCAGGGCGAGGCCATGGCCGAAGGCATCGGCTCGGCGCTCCGTTTCTATGCTCGACTTGCTAAGGGCCGCGAGGGCGCGATAGCAGCCGCCTCGGTCCCCTTCATCGATGCGGCGCGCTCCTCGGTCCCCCACCTGGTCGAGGAGATGGCCGGGCTCGCCGAGGGAGCGGGGATCGCGTTCGAGGAAGCGGCGATCCTCAACTGCATGGAGGAGGTGTGGACCTTCGAGGCATGCACTTCCATGTCGCACGGACCTTTCCTCTTGCACGCGGAGCAGTGGTACGCGGGTCACGATTCGATCGGGGTGGTGATCGCCGAACCAGATGGGGGCCCGGCGTTCGTCTCGCCGACCTGCGCTGGATTCCTACCGGCCGTCGGCATGAACGCGAGCGGGTTCGCACAAGGGATCGACTCTCTGGCCGCGTGCGACGATCGCATCGGGACTCCGCGCGTCGCTATCTCGCGCCTGGCGCTCGGTGCGGCCGATCTGGCCGGCGCGATCGCGGCAGCCACGTTGCCAGGGCGCGCGGGTGGCTACGCCCACTTCCTCATGTCGGGCGAGCACTCGGTCGTCGTAGAAACGACCGCGACCACGCACGATGTGATCGAGGGGGCGGATGCTCACACGAACCACTACCTCGCCGACCCGGCCGTTCCCGTGAGGTCCGCCTCGCGTGGATCGAAGGCGCGGCTCGACCGGGCACGCCACCTTCTCGAGAACGCTCCGCCATCATCGATCGAGGACTGCGCGCGGTTGCTCGCGGATCATGACGCCCGGCCGGAGTCCATCTGCGTGCACGAGGATGGGCTGGAGGGTTCGGGCACGGTCTTCGCGATGGCGTGCGATGTCATGACAGGACGGATGCTCGTCTCCGACGGATCCCCCTGCCTTGGGCGCTGGAACGAGTTCGAGGTCCCTGGTTTCGTTGCGCGGAGCGCCCGTGTGGGGTGACCCGCTTGAGTACGGCCGCCTGTCGTGGCCCGAGGTCGCGCGCGCGGCCCAAGAAGAGCGGGTCCCCATCGTTCCCATCGGGACGCTCGAGGATCACGGCCGGCATCTCCCGATAGACACGGACGTAACGCTGGTCGAGGCGATCTGTCGCGGCGCCGCGGAGCGACTGAAGGCCGAGACGGTGCTGCTGCCTCCGGTCGTGCACGGGTACTCGCCTCATCACATGGACTATCCGGGCACCGTGACGATCGCATGGGACACCTTCTGCAGGTACTGCACCGATGTCGCCCTGTCGCTCGTCCGGCACGGGTTCAAGAGGGTCCTGTTGGTCAACGGTCACGGCTCCAACCAGAACCTCGTCGAGATGGCGGCCCGCCTGACTATGGTCGAGGAACCGGGATCGCTGGTCGCTGCCTCCTTCTATCTCGCCGGCCCCCGCAGCGCGCAGGTGATCGAGGAAGTTCGGGACTCCGACCGTGGAGGCATGGCGCATGCGTGCGAGCTCGAGACCTCCCTCTACCTCCACCTGCATCCGGAGGCCGTTGACATGGACCAGGCGGTCGACGAGCGCGGCTACCCGGCCACGGAGCACGCGTGGATGGACTGGTCCGACGGACCGCTGAAGGTGATGCCGTGGTGGTCCTCGTTCTCGGAATCGGGCGTGCAGGGAGACGCGACGAAAGCCACCGGCGAGAAAGGCCGGGCTCTGTTCGACACGGCGGTCGACGAGATCGCCTCGTTCGTCACCGAATTGCGCACCATGCCGCTTCCCACTCGAAAGGATCGCCATTGACCCTCAAAGGACGCGCTCTCCAACCCGGAGCAACCATCGGGGTGCCTGCGCCCTCGTCGCCCTACTACGCCCGCAGCGAGATCCTGCGCGGCGTCGAGTGGTGGACCGCGCGCGGGTACGAGGTCGTGCTCGGCGAGGGGGTGTTCGATCGCACGGGATGGGTCGCCGGCGATGCGGAGGCACGGGCGAAGGACCTCATGCGGATGTTCACCGATCCGGGGGTGGACGTGGTCCAGTGTCTCCAGGGTGGGTGGGGCGCCGCTCAGATGCTGCCGCATCTTGACTTCGATGCGATCGCGGCCAACCCCAAACCCTTCGTCGGGTGCTCGGATGTAACCGCTCTCCACGCGGCGATCGCGCGCCACACCGAACTGATCACTTTCTATGGGCCCGGTCTCGCAGGCGTCAACGATCCCGAGACCAAGGAGTTCACGACCGACCGGCTGATGAAGGCCCTGACCTCCTCCGAACCGCTCGGCGAGGTGCCGCGCAATCCCGACGACGACTACGTGCGGCAGCTCGGGCCCGGACAGGTGACCGGTCAGATGGCGGGCGGGTGCTTGTGGCTCCTGAGCCACTCGATGGGTACGCCGTGGGAGGTCGACCTCGACGGCAAGATCTTCTTCTTCGAGGACGTCTACGAGAGCCCGCCCCGGATCGACGCGTTGCTCACGCATATGGAGCAGGCGGGGGCGCTCGACGGCATCATCGGAGTGGTCGTGGGCGAGTTGCACAAGTGCGACTGGCCGGACGACAACGACGATGCGCCCCTGATGTATTCGGCCGAAGACGTCCTCGAGATGCACTTCGAACCTCTCGGGATACCGGCGATCTACAACCTGCCCATGGGGCATGGCAAGCATCTCGCCACGACGCCCCTCGGCGCGACGGTCACGCTCGACGCAGACGCCCGCAAGCTGTCGGTGGACGAAGCGGCGCTTACCGCCTAGTCGGCTTCCTGCAGCAGCGCCCGAAGATCGAGCGGCTCGGTCACCATCACCACGGCCCCCGATGGGTCATGGCGCCACTCGTCGCGGGGCCGGTCCCAGTAGAGCTCGATCCCGTTCCCGTCCGGATCTTCGAGGTAGATAGCTTCACTGACACCGTGGTCCGAGGCGCCGCCGACAACGACGTCGTTCTCGACGAGGCGCTTGAGAGCGTTCGCGAGCTGCTTCCGGTCCGGGTAGAGGATCGCGAAGTGGAACAGCCCGGTTGCGTTGTGCGGCGGTGGTTGACCGCCCTTGCTGTGCCACGTGTTCAGCCCGATGTGGTGGTGATAGCCACCCGCCGACATGAACACGGCGCCGTCTCCGTAGCGCGTCGTTGTCTCGAAGCCGAGCGCGTCGCGGTAGAACGCTTCGGCCCGGTCGACATCAGACACCTTCAGATGTACGTGGCCGATCCGGGTATCCGGGTGGATGGGGCCCCCCACCGCCGGGGTTCGATCCATGAGCCTCAGCCTGTCACAATCCGGCCGACGAATCATCGAAAGCGTGGCCGATCCGGCGATCGTCCGATTCGAGGAGACCGTAGACGTCGACGTCATGCCAGCCACCGGCGCCTCTGGCTCCGTGCCGCAGGGTCCCCTCACGTTTGAACCCGACCTTCTCTGCGACCCTGACGCTGCCGACGTTGGAGGGAGCGGCCCGCAGCTCGATCCGATGCAGATCCAGCTCGTCGAACCCGTACTCAACAACGGCCGAAGCCGCCTCGGTCATCAAGCCGCGGCCGCACAGATCGCTCCTGAGCCAGTAGCCGAGCTCAGCGTGTCCCGCCAGGGGTGCGTGTTGAGCGAAGCCGATCGTCCCGGCGGCTTCACCTTCGATCATGGTCGCGAAGACCATGCCGGTCCCGGCGTCCCATTGCAGAGCGCCTCCGCTGGCGAACACCAGCGTGGTCTCGAAGCTCGCCGTGTCGGCCCACGACATGAAGGGCTTCAGCTCGTCGAGCGACCGCACTGTCGCGTCCCATAGATCGGGGGCGTGGTGAGCACCGATCGGCTCGAGCTCGATGCGGGGGGTGGACAGAACCCGGCGAGACGCAGTCATCGCGCCCGGAGCTGTACCTGCGACCTGATGGGTGGATCGAACGAGACGTGCGATGCGTCGACGAATTCGACCGCTACTTCGTGTTTGCCGGGTGGCAGCTTCACCCTCGGCGTGAGACTGGACGGCATGTCAACGGTCTTGCCGTCCACGTACACATGGAGATGACCTGGGGTCTCGCCGTCCTGCTCCTCCCCCGCCATCGCTGCCCCTCGCAACTCGACCTCGAGTTGCACGGGCTTCCGTGCCTCGACGCTCTCCCCGGCCTGTGGCGACACCAACGACATCTCGACGCCCACCGCAGACGTGCCCCCGTCGGACCGAAAGGCGAACGCGCCGGCCCCCACCACGAGTGCCCCGAGGATCAGGAGAACCGGCACGATCGGCTTGACGTTCTTCTGAATGAAGAAGACGACGCCGAGAACGAGCATCGCTCCCGCGACTACGAGGTACTCGGTTTCGGGCCCCCCGGGCGTGATCGTGTGAGCTAGAACCATCCGGGCCTTATGCCGTCGACCGGCGGACGAGGAATGCCGCCAGCAGCAGGATCGCGGCGCCTATCGCCACCGGAACGACGGGGAAGCTCGACGCGTCAGCCGCTGGGGCTGTATCCCCCGTGGCCTCGGTGCCCGGCTCGATGGCGTCGTTATCTCCCGGGTCATCGTCCCCGGAGGTCTCGTCCTCGGAGCAATCCTTCTGGCCTGCGACCCGGAAGGTCCAGGAGCCCTCGGACTCGTGACCATCGACGCTCGAGATGGCGCGGTACGAAGCCTTCCACCGGCCGGGCTGGGCGTCCGACACGGAGGCGACGATGTCCTCGCCCCGAACCGCAACCGAGCGCGCGACCTGGCGGCCGCACCCATCGGTCAGCTGAAGTTTGGCCTGGGGGGTGGGCGCCTCGGACAGGGTGACCGACACCCGCCCGGGCACGGTCTTTACCCCCGTCCCTTCGGACGGATCGGTCTTTACCTTCTCGCCGTGGGCCGCTGCGGGTCCCGCGACGGCGAGCACCACCAGGAACGCGGCCAAGCCGACAGATGTCGTGCGAAACAAGCCTGACCTCCACATATGCCTTGATGTACGGACTTTCATCTAAACAGATTCGGGTGTTAAGCCCGCGCGCCGAGCAGCGCACCGCCGAGCCGTTCGTATCGGGCCCCACCAGGCGAAAGCCGCGATCTCCATAGCCCCACTTCGCTCACCGTGAAGGGATCGATCCCGCCGAGGTTGACATCGACGAGGCCCCGCACGGAGGCCGGAACCTTGAAGCGCGCCAGGGTCAGGTGGGCGCTGAAGGGACGGCCTTCCGGCTCGTGCCCCAGGGGGACGAGCGCAGCGTCCAGATCCCCAGCCAGCGCCCGCAACGGAGCGGGGTCGTCGAACCCGGCCCACAAGACGCGCGCCCTGCCGCGTTCGGGAAAGGTACCCAGCTCCG
>JALZOM010000195.1 GCA_030913945.1 Actinomycetota bacterium | reverse complement strand
AACTCACCCTGCTCGAGGAGGGTGACCTGAGCGTCAAGGGCCCGGTGGAACGTCGCGAGAGACTCCTCGAGGCGGTCGGCGGTCGCGTCGGGAAGGCCTAGATCTCTCACTTCCGCCATGTCGGCCTGGGCGAGATGTTGAAGCGGCTCGATGCTTCCACGCAATCCCGTCACTGCGCGGATGACCCCTAGGTCTTCCGCGTCCCCCGCCAAGGCGAGCTGGAGGGTCCCGGATTCAAGGACATTCTGCCGGTTGGCCGCGGCTTCGACCCGGGCCAGACCGATCTGACCGACGCGACGATCGTCCGAGTAGGAACGGACGGTATTCAGACCATAGATGGCGAGTCCGGCGAGGATGAAGGGCAGCACCGTGAAGAAGCGGGCGCCGCGCGTGGACACGACGAAGCTGGCCTCTTTGGAGGCTCCGCCGGTCTGCCGTCTGAAATGGTTCATCGGGTCCTGTCTTTGGGCGTGGCAGGCATGCGGCGGCATGCCCTTCTTAGATATCGGTCCTGGGCCAGCCCTCCTGAACCCCCCATTCGGGCTGAAACCGTCGCCTCGGAGGGACGGCTACCCCGTGGCGGGGTACCGCTCCAGGACCTCGGCGCCCTCGTGGGCGGTCCTGACCGCTTCTGTCCTGGTAGCCCCAGCGCCCCGAGCCAGTGCATCATCGACGGTCGGGCCGCCCGACGCCCGGCGGGCCATGTCGAGGTGTGCTTCCCGGCGGGGCCGTTCCACCGGCGGTAGGGGCTCACCGGCCTCGGCCCGAAAAACCTCGGCGAAGCCGAATAGGAACGCGGCGCCGGCCCCCTCACCCAGGACCGCGAGGCCCCCGGCAATCCCCTCGAAACAGTAGGGAAGCGTCTCCGTGTCGTACAGATCGTTCGCGAGGGTGAGGCCCTCGGCGAGGAGTGCTCCTCCCCCCGGGAGGTTCCGGCGTTCGATCTGGGCTTTGCCGAGTTGCGCCAGCACGAAGCCCGTAGCTTGCCGATAGCCGAGTGAGCGGAAAACCTGCAGGCACTCCTCCCACAAACCGGCGGCTCGATCCCAATCCCCTTGCGCCGACGCAACGAGGGCCAGGCTGTCGAGGACGTTGCCGATCCCCTCCTTGAATCCAACGTCACGGAACAGTCTCAATGCCTCCTCGAGTCGAGGAAGAGCTCCCTCGGGATCGTCTTGAAGAATCGCGTTGTAGCCGAGATTGTTCAGAACGCTTGCGATCCCCCACGTGTCGTCCATCCTGCGGCGGATCACGAGGATCTCTTCGTGAAGGCGATTCGATTTCGTGAAGTCGCCGGTGCGAAGCGCCAGCATGCCGAGGCGCGTCATCGCTATCGTTCGGCCCCGAAGGTCACCTAGCTCGTTGAACTCGTACAGTGCCTCCTCCTGCAAACCCACGGCTTTCTCTCGTTCCCCATCGAGGTACGCGATATGGCCGAGACCGGTCACGGCCCACGCGTACGCGAGGCGATCCTCGCCCTCCCGGGCGAGTCCGGCCGCTTCGCTGAAGTAGGCGTTCGCGGTCCCCTTGTCCCCGAGGTCGGCAACGAGCGCTCCCGCGCTCGACAGCGCGCGCGAGCGCTTCAGCGGATCGGCGGCCGGCGCGGCCAGAACACGCTCGAACCAGTGGCGGCCCACCGAGAGGTGGCCCCTGATCCACCAGAACCACTGGAGGAGATGCGCAAGGTGGTAAGCCTCATCGACATCGATGCGGATCAACCAGCCGAGCGCGGACTGCAGGTTGACGTGTTCCCTTTCGAGGACACCGAGCCAGTTCGCTTGCTCCGGGCCCGCCAATCGAGACGCACTCTTCTCTGCCAGATCCATGAAGAAGCGGGCGTGGGCGCCGGCTACGGGCTCATACTCGCCAGCGCCCACCAACCGCTCGCGTCCGTACTCCTTGATGATCTCGAGCATGACGAAACGCGGTTCGTCGTCGTCGCCTTCGATCTGGAGCACGAGACTCTTGTCAACGAGCGAAGCGAGGTCATCCAGCACGTCCCCACCATCGGCACCACAAACCGACTCGATAGCGCTCAAGGAGGCATCCCCGGCGAAGAGCGATAGACCAGCCAACAGCCCTCGCTCGGCTTCGTTCAGCAGTTCGTAGCTCCACTCGATCGCGCCTCGCAGTGTTCGCTGTCGCGCCGGCAGATCCCGCGCCGTCGACGTTAGGACATCCAACCGCTTGCTCAAGCGGGCGAGCAAGGCCTGCGGCGGAAGGATCTTTGTGCGCGCCGCTGCGAGCTCGATCGCCAACGGAAGCCCCTCGAGACGGTGGCAGATCTCGGCGACGGCCGCAGCATTCTCATTCGTCACGGCGAAGTCGGGCCTGGCTAACCGGGCGCGATCGATGAATAGCTGAACCGACTCGTACTGGGTTAAGAACTCGAGGTTCCCTACTTCTCCGGGGGACGGGGACGAGAGGGGTGGAACGGAGAAGTCCTGCTCCCCCCGAACGTGCAGAACCGCGCGGCTGGTAACCAAGATCCGCAATTCGGCGGCGGCCTCCAGCAGCTGCGTAAGAAACAAGGCGGCTTCCAGAAGGTGCTCGAAGTTGTCCAGGATCAACAAGAGCTGCTTCTCACGCAAGAACTCGGCCAGGCTCGTCATCGTGTCCTGGTTGGGTACGTCTCTCATGCCCAGCGTGCTCGCGATGGCTTCCGGGACCAGAGACGGATCCTCGACGGGGGCGAGCTCAACCATCCAGACGCCGGCGCGGAACCTTTTGAGGATCTCCGCACCAACCTGCGCTGCGAGTCTGGTTTTTCCGCTCCCTCCGGGACCCGTCAGCGTCACCAACCGCGTGCTGCGCAACAGCTGAACGACGCGCGCCATCTCTTGGTTGCGACCGATAAAGCTCGTCAGCTGTGGGGTCAGGTTCTGGGGCATCTGATCCACGGACCGGAGGGGGGGCAGATCGTGGGGCATGCCTGCGTAGAGCAACTGGTAGACGCGCTCCGTCCGCGCCAGGTCCTTCAGGCGATGGTCGCCGACGTCCCGGATGCCGCAATCGGGTGGGATCGCATCGCGCCCCAGGTCGAAGACCGTCTGAGACAGCAGGACCTGGGCCCCATGGGCGATCGCGCGCAGCGCGGAGCAGCGGCTCACCTCTGTCCCGTAATAGGCCCCTGCTCTGACCTCGACCTCTCCCGCATGCAGGGCCATCCGGACACGGAGGATCAAACCTTCGCCCCAGTCCTCTTCGCCTAGACGCTGCTGTATCTCGACGGCACAGGCCAGCGCCCCGCTCCCCCGCTCGAACACGCTGAAGGTGCTGTCGCCTTCTCCCTGGTCGACGGGGAGATGGCCCTCGTGGCGGCGGACGAGCTCGGCGATGATCTCGTGATGCCGCTGCAAGGCGCGGAACATCGACTGCGGGCGCTCGACCCACAGCTTTGTGGAGCCTTCGATATCGGTCATGAGGAACACGACGGTTCCCGAAGGCGCGTGGGTCAACATCGCCTCGCTTCCGATCGGAGGGCTCGCTCGCGCACGAAGCCGCAGTCTAGGACAGCCGAGATCCCACCCATACGG
>JALZOM010000153.1 GCA_030913945.1 Actinomycetota bacterium | reverse complement strand
TCCTTGGACCACCGGAGCAACTCCAACGATGCCTCGTAGCCGAAACCAGGACGTATCTGCGGATGCAGTCTTGGGACCGTCTCGAGGTTGTGGGCGAGCACGTCGGGTCGCGCCTCGATGACGCGGGCGAGCGATGTTCTCGGATGCTCCTTGCGGCCCTTGAAGTCGGGGATGAGCACTTCGATCCCGCAGTCGGGCATGGATGCACGCACCGCCCGTACCGTCGCGGCCCAGTGATGGGAGGCCGCGTCGGCGAGATCGTCGCGCGCTACGCCGGTGATCACCGCGAACTTTAGACCCATCACCCTCACGGCTTCTGCAATCTTCTCCGGCTCTTCCGGATCGAGGGGCTGCGGTTTGGCCGTCATCACGTCGCAGAAACTGCACCTGCGTGTGCAGAGGTCGCCGCACAACAAGAACGTGGCCTCGCGCGCCTCCCAGCACTCGTAGATGTTCGGGCACGACGCTTCTTCGCAGACCGTGTGAAGGCCGCGCTCGCGCATGATGCTCCGCAGCTCGGTGAAGTTCTCGCCGCGTTGCACGCGGACCTTCAGCCACTCGGGCCGGCGTTGAGGACGAGGGGCGTCCTCACCGGGAGCTCGCCGCATGGGTTCGCCGCGCCGGAGATCGCGTTCGACCTCGGCCCTGCTCTTTATGGTGGGTATCAGTACCTGATCCACGTCGCTCCTTAGTACCCCGCCAGTTTGCGCATCTCTTGTTCGATGCGATCGACGTCGGGAAGGAACCAATGCTCGAGAGCCGACGAGTAGGGCATGGCGGGAACGTGGGGGCCGCCGATACGCACCACCGGCGCGTCCAGTTCGAATAGCGCGTTCTCCGCGATCTGCGCGGCTACTTCGGCCCCCACGCCTAGGAACTTGTTGTCCTCGTAGACGATCATGACCTTGTTCGTCTTGGCTACGGAAGTGAGGACCGTTTCCATATCGAGCGGATAGATGCTCCGCAGGTCGATGACCTCGACGTCGATCCCGTCCTTGGCGAGACGCTCCGCGGCTTCCACGCTGTAATGGTGCATGAGCCCGTACGCAACGCAGGTCAGGTCCGATCCCTCGCGCCGCACCACCGCCTTGCCGAACTCGACCGTGTAGCGCTCGTCCGGAACTTCGCCCTTGATGGAGCGATACGTCTTCTTGTGCTCGAGGTAGATAACCGGATCCGGGTCTTCGATGGCCTGGATGAGCATCCCCTTGGCGTCGTAGGGAGTGGACGGCAGCACCACCTTGAGTCCCGGGACATGAGCGAAGAAGGCCTCGACCGACTGCGAGTGATAGAGGGCTCCGTGCACACCCCCGCCGTAGGGGGCCCGGATCACGAGTGGCACTTGGAAGTCGCCGTCGCTCCTATAGCGGATGCGGGCGGCTTCCTGAACGATCTGATTGAACCCGGGAAAGATGAAGTCTGCGAACTGCATCTCGGCGACGGGCCGCATGTCCTCGAGCGCCAAGCCGATCGAGACTCCGGCGATCAGGCACTCGTCGAGGGGTGTGTCGATCACCCGTTCCTCGCCGAACTCCTCGAGGAATCCCATGGTGGCGCGGAACACGCCTCCTCGGGCAGCCACGTCCTCACCGAGCACCACGATGCGGTCGTCCCGACGCATCTCTTCGGCCAGAGTGTCGTGAACCGCCTGGATCAGCGTCATCTCTGCCACTTCAGCTCACCTCCGCATCGGCGTAGACATGCAGGCCGGCGGTGGCTGGATCGGGCAGCTCGGCTTCGTCGGCGGCCTTGACGCCCTCCGCCACATCGGTCTTCGCCGCCTCACGCATCTCATCGATTGTGGCCGCGTCGACGATGTTCACGCCCTTCAGATACTCCTCAAACTTCAATATGGGATCCTTCTTCCGCCACTCTTCGACCTCATCGCGCGAGCGATAGGTTCGATCGTCGTCGTCCGATGTATGTGAGTAGAAGCGGTACGTGCGGAGCTCGATCAGCGACGGGCCTTCGCCGGCGCGCGCTCGATCCACCGCCTCCTTCGTGAGCTTGTAGCTCACGAGGACGTCGTTGCCATCGCCTTCGACGCCCGGCATCCCGTAGCCCTTGGCTCGTTCGAATACTCGCCCCGCCACCTGCTTCGATTCGTGAACACTGATCGCGTACTGGTTGTTCTCGCAGACGAGGATCAAGGGCAACTTGTGGATGCCGGCGAAGTTCATCGCGCCGTGCCAGTCGCCCTCGGACGTCCCACCCTCGCCGAACCAGGTGCCGACCACGGCGTCTTCCCGCTTGAGCTTCTTGCCCAGAGCGATCCCCGCGGCGTGCAGGCACTGCGTCGCGATCGGCGAGGAGCCGGTGATGATGTTGCGATCCCGAGCGCCCCAGTGCGCCGGCATCTGCCGGCCCCCCGAAGAGGGATCGTCCTTCTTGCCGAAGAGCCCGCAGAAGACGTCCTTGGGAGTGAACCCGGCCACGAGCGCAAGAGCGAGATCACGGTAGTAGGGACAGAAGACGTCCTTGCCGCGTTCGAAAGCCCACGCGGATCCGACCTGCGCCCCCTCGTGCCCGGATACAGGCACCACGAACGGCGCCTTGCCCTGGCGGTTCAGAGCCCACTGTCGCTCGTCGCAATAACGAGCGAGCAGCATGATCCGATACATCTCGACGAGGTCTTCCTCTTTCAGACCCAGGTCGGTATGCCTGTCTTTCCTTCTCGCCATGCGTTCCTCTCCTCCTCAGATCCTCACGACGAAGCCTCCGCGGGCGCGCGACCGGAATCCTGCAGCGCCTGCGGATGGGTCCACACAAGTGGGCGGTCGAACACCGTTGCCATGTGGTCGGCCGCGATGGCGGCAACCTCCTTGACGGTGTGCTTCGTCCCCGTTTCCTCCTGGATCGATGTGACCCACCGCCCCTGGATGCCACACGGAACGATCCCGGAGAACATCGAGAGGTCGGTGGTCACGTTGAAGGCGAAGCCGTGCATCGTGATACCGCGCGTGATCTTGACTCCGATGGCCCCGATCTTATTCGACCCAACCCACACACCCGTGTTCAGCGGATCCCGTGCCGCCGTCACGCCGAGCTCGGCCGCGGTCCTGATGAGCACCTCCTCGAGGTTCCTGAGGTATTCGAGGACGTCGTAGCGTTCGCCGAGACCGAGGATTGGATAGCCAACGAGCTGACCGGGTCCGTGGTACGTAGCGCGACCGCCGCGATCGATCCGAAACAGCGAAATGCCGCGCGCCGCGCGCTCGGCTTCGCCGTAGACGAGGTCCTCTTCGAGTGCTCGGCGCCCAAGGGTGTACGTGTGCGGATGCTCGAGCAACATCATCGAGTCACCCCGCTCGCCGTCCAGCCTGGCCAAGAAGAGCTCTTGCTGCCATGACCAGGCCGCCGCGTAGTCGACCCGGCCGAGCCATGCAGCAGTCAGGAGGGTGGCATTCAGCTCCGCTGCCCGGCTCGTGCTCACCTGGTTCTCTTCTCTCTCCCCGCTCGTCTAGAGGTACTGGGACAGGTCGCCGGAGAAGTCCATGGTCTCGATACGTTCCTTGAGGGAGCTCAAGAAGCGAGCGGCCTCCGCGCCGTCGATGACACGGTGATCCCAGGACAGGTCGAGGATGCCGATGCTGCGGATCGCGATCGTGTCGTCATCCGTCACGACGACGCCCTTGCGGATCGTTTCGAAGCCGAGGATCGCGGCCTGCCCGCGCGGGATGATCGGCACTGAGATCACGGATCCGAACGGCCCCGGGTTGGTGATGGTGAACGTGCCGCCCGTTAGATCGTCCGGCGACAACTTCTTCGAGCGGGCCTTCTGCGCAACCTCGTTTATCTGTCGCGACAGGCCCACGAGGTTCAACTCGTCGGCGCCCTTGATCACAGGAACGATCAAGCCGCCGCCCTCGAGCGCGACCGCGATGCCCAGGTTGACGTAGTGCTTGATCCGATTCGCCTGGTTGTCCTCGTCGAAGGTTGCGTTCACTTCCGGCATCTCGAGCAGCGCCTCGCAGAGGGCTCTCCCGAGGAAACCCATGTACGTGAGGTTGAAGCCCTCACGCTCCTTGAAGGCATCCTTCGTCTGCTCGCGGAGCTTAACGACATTGGTCCAGTCCACCTCGACCGCATTCCATGCACGAGCCGTTTCCCGCGCCGAGGCAACCATGTGCTCGGCGGTGCGCCTGCGGATGTTGGTCCACGGGACGAGCTCCTCACGGCCACCGGATGCCGCTGCCTTCCCCTTCTTCGCGGGCTTGGACTCGGTGTCGGGGGCGGGCTCGGCGGAGGCCGCCGGCTTGGCTTGCGTCTGGCCCTTGCCCGTCTCGACGAACTTCAGGACGTCTTGCTTGCGGATGCGCCCGCCGGTGCCGCTGCCCTCGATGTCCTCCAGATCGACGCCGTGCTCGTCGGCGAGGCGGCGTACCAGTGGCGAGATGATCCCCCTCTTCGAGGTATCGCTCCCGTCGCCGCCGGCGGCGGGCTGGTCCTCGCCGTCGCCTTCATCCTGAGATGTGTCCTCGGCGCTCGGCTGCTCGTCCTTCGATCCCGCGGGCTGGTCCTCGCCGGACTCTTCGTTCTCTTTGCTTTCGGCCTCGGGCTGGTCGTCGCCGGACTCTTCGTTTTCCTTGCTTTCGGCCTCCGGCTGGTCGTCGCCGGACTCTTCGTCCTCTTTGCCTTCGGCCGCCGGCTGGTCGTCTTCGGGTGCGGCGGAGTCGTCCTCGTCAGACGCTTCGGCCCCGCCATCATCGCCGCTGGAGCTTCCGCCCTCGCCGATGATCGCGATGACCTCGCCCACCTTGACGGTCTCGCCCTCCTGGACCTTGATCTCCTGGATCGTGCCGGAGGCCGACGAGGGGACCTCGGAGTCGACCTTGTCCGTGGACACCTCTACGAGGAGCTCGTCCTCGTCGATGGAGTCGCCCTCTTGCTTGAGCCACTTCGTGATGGTTCCCTCGACGACCGATTCACCGAGTTGCGGCATCTTGATCTCAGTTGGCATCCAGCCGACCCTCCCTGACGAGAACCCCCTGGCGACGCTGTGGATGTGCGTCCGAACGAACAGAGCAGTTCGACTGAGATTACTGCCTGCGGCGCCCCCCGACTTCCTGCGACCGTGGACGCTAGATGCGAACGACCCTGACGGAGTCCGTCCGCCCCGCTCTCCGGTCGGGGCTCCCGGAGACAACCGCCGCCAGCTGACCGATGGTGACGACCCCCATCTCGACGGCCGCATCCACCGTCCGCTGGATGTCGTCGCGCTCGTCCCTAGCTTCGGGCCACGGCGGCATCTCGACCGGGATGACCCCCCAGGTGATCGAGAGGGCACCAAGGGTTTCCCGGTGCGACGTGAGGCCCACCACCGGCATACTCGGCCGGAACGCGGCGACGCGCCTCGGCGTCGCTCCGCTGCGCGTCGGACACAGGATCGCGGCAACCCTCAGGTCCTCGGCCGCCTGCACCGCGGCGTGAGCCACCGCCCACGAAACTCGGTCATCGCCCGGATGCCACTGGACGGCGGCGCCCGGTCGTCGTAATCGGACCTCGGCCGTCTCGGCGATCTGGACCATGGTCTTCACAGTGGCGGCGGGGTTGTGCCCCACCGCGGTCTCTTCGGACAGCATCAGGGCGTCGGTCCCGTCCAGAACCGCGTTGGCGACGTCGGTGACCTCGGCTCGCGTGGGCAGTAATGAGTCCGTCATCGACTCGAGCATCTGAGTCGCGGTGATGACTGCCTTTCCGTACTCGTTGCACGTGCGGATGATCTCTTTCTGGAGGATCGGCACCCGGTGCAAGGGCGTTTGGATGCCAAGGTCCCCACGCGCAACCATCACGACGTCGGCGATCTGAACGATCGAGTCGATGTTCTCGACCCCCGAAGCGGTTTCGATCTTGGCGACGATAAGCGGACGGTGACCATCCTGGGGCAGAGCGGCTCGAGCCCGTTCGACGTCTTCCGCATCGCGTACGAAGGACAGTCCGACCAGGTCCGCCTTGAAGTCCAAGCACGCCATCAAAGCGGCATGGTCCTCGGCCGTGAATGCCTCGATGGAGTTTTCAGAATGGGGCAGATGCATCCCCTTGCGGCTTCGCAGGATGCCGCCACGAAGCACCTCCGTCCTGACATCCTTGCCGGCGAGCCCGACCACTTTCAGAACGATCTCGCCGTCCGCGAGGAAGATCTCCTCGCCCTCATCGACCATGCCGGCGAGTCCTCCGACAGAGGTCGAGACGCGCTCGGCGTCGCCCTGCTCCGCGCCGCCGGCGAGCACGAACTCCTGCCCGGTCTGCAACGAGGCCTCGCCTCGCTCGATCGGGCCCGTACGCATCTTGGGGCCCGGCAGGTCCACCAGGACGCCCACTATCCGCCCAGCCTCATGGGCGATACTCCGTGTCAACTCGGCTGCCTCACGATGGGCTGCGGGCGTGTCGTGGGCGAAGTTCAGCCTCACGACGTCGACTCCCCCCTGGATGAGCGACCTGAGGACGTCCGGGTCGCGCGAAGCCGGACCCAACGTGGCGACGATCTTGGTGCGGCGCATCGCCCAAGCCTCCCACCGATCCGGTGGGGTGCGGCGACTATCCGGGTCCTACGGAGCCGGGGCCCCCATGAGCTCCTGGAGGTCGACGGTCTCGTCATCCGGAGGGATGGTGACGTCGACTTCGGTGCCGAAGTCGAAGAACTCCATGGAGAGCTCAGAGGAGAGCGTTTCGGTGCTGCCCTGACCGGCGGGCGTCTCGAACGCGTACTGCACCCGCCGAATGGTTTCGTCGTCTCCGACCCAGACCTCAACCGGGATCTCCTCCTGGCCACCCACTTCGATAACTTGCTCGAAGGCCTTTGCGAGCTCCTCGTCCTCGACGTTGTCGGCCGCTTTCTGGAGGTCCACTACGCCTTCGTAATGAGTGGTTTCCTCACCGCGAACCTCTTCGGATCCAATCTCTTCGAGATCGGTCGCGCCCTCGAGGTATTGGAGGGCGGCGGTCGGGTCGTTGTTACTGAACTGCGTGAACTGGCTCACATCGACCCCCAACTCCTCAGCGACGGTTGTTAGGTCGAACCGAACCCACGACTTGCCCTCCGGAAGCTGCTGAGCGAGCAGGTCGAATTGCATGTAGATCATGGTTCCTTCAAACACCATGTTCATCTCGCCCAGCGCCGGTCCGCCGGCCGCGCCGCCCCCCATGTCCGACATGTCCATAGTCATCTCGCCGACCTGGTTCTCGTAGTCCACGGCCCCCTCGCCCCCGAACTCGATCGACGTCGGACCTCCGCCGGCCAGTGCCTCGGGGACGGTCGTCGTCGAGGCGATCGAAACCTTCGCCGAACCGGCTTCGGTCGTATTGACCGACGCGGCGGCGATCGCAGCGGCGGGCGACTGATCGCTTCCTCCACCGCAAGCGCCGGCCACCAGCGCCAGAGCGGCAAGCGGGATAAGAATGGACTTCGAACGCATGGGGGACCTCCTGGTAAGGGTTGAACAGACACCTTATTAGGGCCACGGACGTACTGGGGTCACCCCTGTGACTCCTCTATCCTTCCGCCGTGTCCGGCATCGAACTGGTCAGGAGGAACCGCACCTTCCGGGTGCTCCTGGTGGCTCGGGCGGCCTCGCACGTGGGAGACGGAGTGGCCCTCGTAGCCCTCATCCTGTACATCCAGGCCGAGCAGAACACCGGCACGGCCGTGGGGGCGCTCCTGCTCGCGAAGGCATTCCCACGCGTCCTCGGGCCCGTAGCCGGGACGCTGGCGGACAAGATCGACGGCCGAACGGTGATGATCGTGTGCGACCTGGGGCAGGCACTCGTCTATGGGGTCATCGCCATATGGCTCCCGCCTCTTCCCCTTCTGTTGGCGCTGGTTGCCGTGACGTCGATCCTGGACACCGTCTTCACTCCCGCCAGCAGATCCGCGGTGACCGCGATCGTGGACCGCCCGGCGCTGTCCTCGGCCAATGCCTGGCTGGGCTCGACCCTCAATCTCCAGGTCGCCGTGGGTCCACTCTTGGGTGGGATCCTCGTAGCGGCGGGCGGGACCTCGGGGGCTCTCGGCGCGAACGCACTCACCTTCATCGTTTCGGTCCTTCTATTGGTCCGCCTTCCGCCCCTCGCGGTGGCATCGGATGGCGACGAACCGCAGGGGCTCGTGGCCGAGACACGCGCCGGCCTGGCGTTCGCGCTCCGCCACCGGACCGCCCGTGCATTGGTTCTCACGCTCTTTCTGGGCGTCGCCTTCGGAGCCATCGACAACGTCGCGCTGGTCTTTCTGGCGCGTGAGGAGCTGGGGGCGGGACCCGTTGGCTTCGGAGCCGTCAACGCCGCCTTCGGAGTGGGCATGCTGATCGCGTCGGTCATCCTCATCAAGTGGGGTGGTCGCATGGGGCCGCGCAGCCTCTTCCTTCTCGGCTGGCTCCTCACGGGAGCGGGCACCATCGCGACCGGATTCGCTCCTACTCTCGTGCTCGCCGCACTGGTACAGGCGCTGGCCGGGATCGGCAACGCGGCCGACAACGTCGCAAGCGACACGCTGGTTCAGCAGAACGTGCCGAAACCGATGCTCGGCAGGGTCTTCGGCCTGATCTCAACGGCCGCCTATGTGGGCGGCGGGATCGCGTACGCGGCCGGCGGCCCGTTGCTCGATGCGACCTCGCCGAGATTCGTTTTCGTCCTGGGGGGCGCACTCGTCCTCAGCGTCGTGGTGCTCGGACACAGGCTCCTGCCCCCGGCACAGGAACTACTGTCGTGATGTCCTTCGGCGTCGTGCGCGAAACCGGGTGCGGTCAGCCGTGCAGCGGGCGACCGGCGAGGTGCATGAAGGTTTCCCCGATCGCCTCCGACAGCGTCGGGTGCGGGTGAATGATCTCGGAGAGCTCGGAGGGATACGCCTCCCATGACGTCGCGAGCTGCGCCTCGGTGATCAGGTCCGACGCGCGCGGGCCGACGATGTGGACGCCAAGCACGGCTCCGTCCTTCTCGGCGACGGTCTTGACAAAACCCTGCCCCCCACCGAGCATCAGCGCCCTTGCGTTGGCCGAGAAGGGATAACGCTGCGTGACCACTTCGATACCGGCTTCCCTCGCCTTGTCTTCGGTGAGCCCGACCGATGCAACCTCGGGCTGGCAGTAGATGATGTGCGCGATGTTCTTGTAATCGACCGGTGTGATGTCTTGTCCGGCGAGCAGCTCCCCCAGCTTGATCCCCTCGATGAATGCGACGTGGGCAAGCTGTGGATGGGGCCAGTTGGCATCCGGCATGTGGATCGCATCGCCGATCGCGTAGACGCCGTCGGCGCTCGTCTTGAAGTTCTGGTCGACGACGATGAAGTCCTTGTCCATCTTCACGCCGGCGTCGTCGAAGCCCATGTCTGCAGTGCGGGGGCCGCGCCCGATCGCAACGAACATGCGCTCGGCCTTGATCGTCTCGCTGTCTTCGCCCTTCTTGATCTCGACCTCGACGCCATCATCGCCGGAAGTCGCTCCGGTCACCTCAACGCCAAGATGGAACTTGATGCCTCTGCGCTGAAGGAGCTTGCCGAGCGCCTCGGAGACATCGGAGTCTTCCGCCGGAGCGATGCGATCGAGCATCTCGACGACCGTCACCTCGGCCCCGAACGACCTGTAGATGCTGGCGAACTCCAGACCGATGTAGTTGCCCCCCACGATGACGACGGAGGATGGGATGTCTTTAGCTTCGAGACCATGATTCGAGTTGTGGACCCTGTCGCCGTCCGCTGCGATGAAGGGCAGATCACGGGGGTACGACCCTGTGGCGAGCACGACCGCCTTGTCGGCGGAGAGCGTGCGCTCGCCGTCGTTCGTTCTCACGACGACAGTCTTGTTGTCCTTGAGTGAGCCCGACCCCTCGACCAGCTCGATCTTGTGCTTCTTCACGAGTCCGGACAGGCCCTTGTACATCTGTCCCACAACGCCGCCCTTGAAGTCCAGGACCTTGCCCCAGTCGACCTCCGGCTCCTGAGCCAGGATGCCGAAATCGCCGGCGCTTCGGAACTCGTCCATAAGGTCCGCAGCGTGCAGAAGCGCTTTGGTAGGTATGCAGCCGCGGTGGAGGCAGGTGCCGCCGACCTTGTCTCTCTCGACCATGGCTACGGACAGACCGAGCCCGGTGGCCCTGAACGCCAGCGCGTAGCCGGCGTTGCCGCCGCCGAGGATGACTACGTCGAAACCGTCCGAACTCTCTGCCACGCTGCCTCCCAGACCGGGGATACCTGTGCTTCGACTATAGCCCCGCCGTACGGCGCTTCGATGAGGCGAACGACCACGGCTCGCCGGCGAGTGCGGCGTCGTAGCGGCGGGCGTGGCAAAGTAGGCCTATGAGAGGCGACCGCGTCGAGGTGGTGGTGGACACGGGGGACGGCACGCGGACCTTCGAGATCCTCGCCACACGCGCAGGGCGCCGGGTCGAGGTGTCAACGGTCCGCGGAACGGTCGAGGTGTCGGAAGTGACGCGGACAGGGCAGGTCGTGCGGAGCGGACGCTTCATGGCCACGCGCGTCGTGGCGGTGGTGGAGTACCCGGCTCTCGAACCCGATACGTCTTCAACCAAACGGAGGGGTGCCGAGAACCAGGCCAGCTTCCTCTAAGCGTTCGATCCAGAGATCACATGCGGGGTCGCCCGGAGTTGCCCGCCATCGGCGGCGTACTCGATCCCATCCTCGATGCCGAAGTACGCATGACACATGAACGCAACGATGAAAGTGATGACGACGATCGCATCGCCGGCTGCGGTTCCACCACCGCTCACCTCCCGAATGTCGCGCCCACGGAGTTTGGAGGCTACCCCTCGCCCCGGCGGATCGATCCGTCCCGATCGCGCACGAGATGGGTGCCGCAGTGTTTGCAGTACGGAGCATTGGGCGAATTGAAGCCCTCGCAGGACGGACAAACGGCCGGCCTTACGGTCCCCGCTCGCGCCTTGCGAGCGACCGATACTGCTAGAGCGCCGAACGCGGCGATCAAGGCCAACAAGATGAGCGCAGTAGCGTCGACGCCGAAAGCGGCGCCCAGCGCGATCGACAAAGCGAGGCCCAAGATGACGATCGCCGCCACCGCCCGCGTCATCGAAGCTTCTTCGCCAGCCACTCGAGCGTCGCCTCCACGGCGGGGGCATGGCGACGCAACTGATGGGGGGCGCCCTCGAGGATCAATAACTCAGCGTTCCTCGCCTTGTCCGCGATCCGGCGCGCGTGATCGACCGGCACCACGTCGTCCGCGCTTCCGTGCACCACCAGCACGGGGATCCTGAGCGAGGTGATTGCACTCTCGGTCACGACCCGCTCGAACTCCGACGCCCACGGACCGGGGTCGGCGAGTACCTCTGGGCTGAGCGGCATGCCTGCTTCCTCGGTGATGCGCGTAACGGCCGCCCCCGTGTCGTTGGCGAAGGACACCCACGCCGCGGGCGCGGCCAGCAGCGCCAGGGCATCCACGGGAGCCCCTCGCTTCGTCGCTTCCACGGCCACTGCCCCACCGGCCGACGACCCAACCAGTGCAACGGGCAACGCGGAGGTCCCCTCGATCGCCCGAGCCGCATCGACCATCGCGCGCGCGTCCCGCACCCATCCCTCTATCGAGAAGAACCCCTGGGACCCGCGAACACCTCGCATGTCCGCCCACGCGGCCGCCCACCCCGAAGAAGCGAAGAGCCGGGCCAGACCGGGGTAACCCTCGTCCCCCGGTTCCGGAGGTGCGCTGGAGGGGATGCCGTGGAGGAGTACCACCAGACCGCGCGGTTCCTCCGGCACGCACGCGCCGCCGGCCAGCCTTAACCCGTCCACGACGATCGGAAGGCTGGACTCCCGGATACTCATCGTCGGTTCGGCATCATCAGGGCTCGACGACGATTTCGCCCTTCATCCCCTGCTGCTCGTGGGGGATGCAGAAGTAGCGATAGGTCCCGGGCTCATCGAACGTGACCTCGTACGTGTCGCCCTCTGCCAGCAGGCTCGCCTGCAGGTCATCCCGCGCGGCAGCTTCATCCGACATGTCGCCGCTCGCGAAATATCCGCCGTCCGGGACGCCGTCCTCGTAAGCCGTAACGGTGTGAGTCTGGGCATCGTCATTGCTCCACGTGACGGTCGTCCCGGCCATGACCGTGATGGCGGCGGGGTCGAAGCGTTGCGCCGAAGTCATCTCCACGGTACTGCCTGATCCCGACGAGGATCCGCCGCACGCCGACAGGGCGAGCGCAAGTAGGGCGAGTAGGACGGTCGACCGTGGCATGTTCGGAGACTAGGCCGTGAGAAGACCGGTCGCATACATGAACAGGAGCCCAACCAGGAACCCCGCCACGCCCCAGCCCGCCACAAGACCCTTGCCGCGATCCATGGACCGTCCGATCTGCCAGCACACCTGTGCGATAGCGCCTGCGGCGAGGCCGAAGGCCAGCGTCCCCCACGCTGGGTTGAAAGCGAAGCCGCCGGCCCAGGCCCCCAGAACGGTGGGGACGCCTGCGATGGCTCCGAACCCGACGAAATGCCACAGGGAGGGTCGGCTCCGCGCCGACCCGAGAGGAGACACGATGGCGAGCCCTTCGGTCGTGTTGTGCAGAGCGAACCCAAGGACGAGGAACGTTCCGAGCGCGATCTCACCCGCCGCGAGGGCCGCGCCCACCGCCAGGCCCTCGCCCAGGTTGTGAAGCCCGATCCCGGTCGAGATCAGGTACGCGAGTGCCAGCCCGGTGACGCTCCCGCCACGCGCCGATGCTCGACGCCTCCCCAAGAACGATTCGAGGGCGAGCAAAGCCGCGACAGCTCCAAGCGCGCCGATCGCGAACAGTCCCAGGCCGTCCAGCGCTGCGGGAGCGAGTGCGGACAGCTCGAGGCCCTCACCGATCGTGTCCACCAGGAGGAACACGAGTAAGCCGACCGTGAAAGCGAGGAAGAAGTCGAGCCACCTCTTGCCCACCCGTCGCAGAGCCGGAAACCACAGCAGGCCGATCGCGACCGGGATGACTCCGATGTAGAGACCGAGCAACGCATAAACGCCCAGGGTCGAAGCGTCCGCCGCAGGGGTCAGCGCGGCGGCCTCGATGTCATGTTCGATGGTCAGGCCGGTTGAGGTGACCAGCGCGATGTTCAAAGGAAGGCCCTCGTCCCACGGGTAGTCCACACGCAGGGTTCCGGATTCGAGGCGACCAAGCGTCCGGTCGGCCAGCGAGAAGTTCCAGTACGCGTCGTTGACGAGCACCTGAGCAACGGTCACCGGATCGGGACCGTCGTTCCGCAGATGCAGCTCGATCGAGTCCTCCGCGAGGACGGTTCGCTCGAACGCGATGGCTTCGACCGGAGGCACCTCGCGCAATCCCCCGATCGGGTTGAAAGCCAGGAACAAACCGCCGAGAAGGAGGATCAATGCCAGCGGAGCGGTCGCGGCGAGCCACGTGGGGAAGCGTTGGGAACGCGCGGTTGCGGTCGCCATCACACCACCTGGAAAGCGCTCATCCAGCCGAGATCCACGAACTCCGTCTGATGCGCGTGGAACATGAAGTGCCCGCGCTTGGCGTAGGTGAATTCGATCATGTGTCTTTCCGCTTGCCCCATCGAGATGATGTCGGTGAACTCATCCGGACGCAGCGACGTGCCCGTGCGATACAGGTCAAAGAAATTCGCATGCAGATGGATCGAATTGATGGGGTCGAACTCGGTGATGTTGATGATGTGCGCCCGCTGCAGCTCGCCTGCCTGTATCTCGATGGGGTTGTTCATGTAGGCGAAGGCGATGGTGTTGACGGCGTAGATCTCGTTGGCACCGTCGAAGTTGGTATCGAACGCGTTCATCACCATGACCATCTCGTTGGCGTCCGGACGTCCACCCTTGGGGTCCACGATGAACGCGCCATAGAGCCCGCGATGGATGTGCTGAGCGAGTGGAAAGGAGTGGCAGTGATAGAGGTGCGTTCCGAAGGGCTCCGCGATGAAGTCGTAGGTAAAGCTTTCCCCCGGGTCCACTTCCCCTGCCC
>JALZOM010000180.1 GCA_030913945.1 Actinomycetota bacterium | reverse complement strand
CTCTCTCGACGCCATGCGTGTCTCCAGACGGAGCGGTGCACGGGGTGCGTGCGGTGCACGGGGTGCGTGCGGTGCACGGGGTGCGTGCGGTGCACGGGGTGCGTGCGGTGCACGGGGTGCGTGCGGTGCAGAGATGGCCTCTGAAAAACCTGCATCATAGGGTTTGAAAAACAACCCCTCGCGTCAGACCTTCGCGTCGGACCCTCCGGACGGCTTGGTTAGGCCGGTTACGGTGGGGCATAGTTCGAGGGGACCGATAGGAGGATCAACTGGTGGAACGTCTCGCGATCGCGACTGTGGGCGCCCTGCTGGGGGCCACTCTCGCCGTTGCTCCGGTCGCGGCTCAGGAGTGGCCGGGCGACGCTCCATACCGGGTTTCAGATTCCAAGCTGAAGGGCGCCCTCGCCTGCCGGGGCGGGATGGATCGTCTCGACGGAAACGGGAGGAAGCAGCCGGTTCTCCTGGTGCACGGGACAGGGATCGACCGCAGGGAGAGCTGGGGCTGGAACTACTGGGACGTCCTCCATCGACGTGGCTTCGAAGTCTGCTGGGTGCAACTGCCGGGTCGGGCGCTCGGTGACGCCCAAAGGTCATCCGAATTCGTCGCCCGCGCCTACTCCACCATCCACCGGCGGGCGGGCGAGAAGGTAGACGTTCTCGGGCACAGCCAGGGGGGCCTGGAGCCGCGCTGGGCGATCAAGTGGTTCCGAAGCGGCCGGCACGTCGCCGACTACATCTCGCTGGCGACCCCCAATCACGGCACGGTCGTCGCAGATGCCTCGGCCGAGGGCGACGGGTGCTTCCCCTCCTGCTGGCAGATGCGGACGGTCGCGTCGTTCATCGAGGCTTTGAACCGCGACGAAGAGACTCCCGGGCCCATCCACTACACGAATATCTACAGCGACACCGATGAGTTGGTGCAGCCATCGGGCACCTCGGACTTGGCAGGAGGAAGCAACATTCGGATCCAGGACATCTGCCCGGGGCGGCCCGTCGACCACGCCAACATCCTGGGCGACTACCTCACGTTCAAGCTGGTGATGGACGCCCTTACGCAGCCAGGACCGGCACGACCCGACCGTCTCCCCCCGCTGGTCTGCGCCGGTGGAAGCATGCCTGGGATCGGAACCCCTCCCCCCGGCTTAGCGAACCTGGACGATTTCTCGCAGGGCCAGCCCACCGATCACGAGCCGCCGCTCAAGCCCTACGCCCAGCCCTAAACGCGCCTCGGTCCCGCTCTCTCAGCGCCAAACCCCGATCCTGTTGCCTTCCTAACTGTTTTCGCCCTGGCGGAGATGGACCCTGGTTCAAGGCGGACGTAGAAGGGAGAGCCATGAACGGGCCAGATGAATCGAGAGGAAGAAAGAGAGCGTGCGCGTTCGAACGCGAGTTCCGAGACTTCTCGCGTACGCCGCTCTTTGCATTTGCATCTCGTCCCCGGCCGTCGCGCCCGCTATGGCGACGGAGAACGAGCAACCGCGCGGGCCCTTCCAGTTCACAGCGGTACCGGCCTCGTCGGCGTGTAACGAGCTGACGGCAGTCCCGCCCGAGGAACCATTCGTCATCCCGCCGGGCTACGAGCAGACCGTTTTCGAGAGGGAGGCCGAACCGCGTTTCCCAAACAGCCCGGACATGAATACCGTGAACGAGAGCGGTAGGGGTACGCTCGGAGCTCTCTTTGGCGTCGAGGGAAGTCATGTGGGTCGCTTCCTCTTCCGCACCCACGAAGTCAGGGAGAACGGCGCGGTAACGGTCACCGACATGGAGACCGTCGATGATCCCGGCGGTCCGGTCACGCGCACTTTGGCGCGCCGGCCCGATTGGGAGAGGCTTGACGGGATCAGATGGACTCCCTGGGGCACGATCCTGGTGGCCGAAGAGGTCGACAATCCTCGCAACGCCCCTGTGCTACTCGACCCACGATCCCCGGAATCCCTGGCTGGCCTTGTCTACGAGATCGATCCGGAGACCGGAGCCGCCCAAGTCAGGCCGGCGATCGGTTCTCGCTCCCACGAGGGCCTCGACTTCGATCCTCAGGGGAATCTGTACGGGATCTCGGAAGAGCCTGCGCCCAACGGTGGGTTCATCTACAGGTTCGTCCCGGACCACAGAGGTGATCTGGCCTCGGGTCAGCTCTACGCGCTGAAGGTCGCCTCAGGAGAGACGGGGCCGGCGACATGGATCCCGCTGGATCGGGCCAGCGTGAGGATCGACTCGGATGCGACGGCCACGGCGGCAGGAGCCACTCCGTATCAACGGCCGGAGGACGTCGAGATCGGAAGCAATGCCACCGGAACGGACACCATGTTCGTCGCGGTCACGGGCTTCGGTCCAACGGGAGTCGGACAGCGAGTGCTTGCGGTCGACCTGCGTGAGCCCAGGGGCTGGAGCGATCACGACACCGCCTACGTCACCGATTACGTCACGACGGGCGGTGAGCTGAGCAGGCCGGACAACCTCGATCTGGATCCCGCCGGCAACCTGTTCATCACCGAGGATCAGCCTCCCGCCAACCGAGTGCACGGTAACGACATCTGGGTTGCCACCCCCGACGAAGGCAACGACGGGACGGCCGAGGCGGTCTTCCGCTTCGCCACCCTCAAGGAATGCCGAGCCGAACCAACCGGCATCTACTTCGACGAACGCAATCCGTTCGGCGAGGGCGGGCCGACCCTGTACGTCAACATCATGCGCACGGCGGCGGGCAACAACCCACCGATCCGCCATGACCTCGCGGTGGCGATCATGGAGGACGAGCTCCCAGGCCTACCGGAGCCGGTCGCGGGCTTGTTTGCCCCCGACGCCTTCGTCGGTGACTCAGAGCCGACAGAGAGTGCTTCCGACTAGCCCGGGCAAGCTAGGAAGTTACACGGGGGCCCGGTCCCAGCCGGGCCTCCGTCTCACTTAGAGCGCACCACCCCTAGTCGAATCCGTCACCCACAGCTCTAAGCTTCGTCGTCGAAAAGGTCCGCAGAGCCCTCGGCTGGGGTGGATCCTTGGGCGTACAAACGGCGCGGTATGCGTCCCGCGTGGAACGCGAGTCGTCCCGCTTCAACCGCTTTGCGGACCGCCTCTGCCATGGCCTCCGGTTTCTCCGCTCGCGTTACGGCGCTCGCAGCTAGAACGCCGTCACAGCCAAGTTCCATCGCAAGCGCAGCGTCCGACGCCGTGCCCACCCCTGCATCGAGGACGACCGGGGCGGAAGTCTGCTCGACGATGATCCGGAGGTTGTAGGGATTGTTGATGCCCATGCCGCTGCCGATCGGAGACCCCAGGGGCATGACCGCCGCGCAACCGATGTCGTCGAGGCGGTGAGCCAGGATGGGGTCGTCGTTCGTGTAAACGAGAACGACGAAGCCCTCGTCGACGAGTGTCTCGGCCGCGTCAACGAGTTCCACGGGATCGGGCAGGAGGGTGCGATCGTCGCCGATGACCTCGAGCTTGACCCAGTCCGTCGCGAACGCCTCGCGCGCGAGCCTGGCGGTCATGACCGCGTCGCGGGCGGTGTAGCAACCGGCGGTGTTCGGCAGCACTCGGCATCCAACGCGTTCGAGCACGTCCAGCACCGACCCGCGCTGCGCGTTATCCACCCTCCGCAACGCGACCGTAGCCATGTCCGCACCCGAGGCCCTTAGAGCGCGCTCCAGCACCTCGAGGCTCGGGGCGCCTCCGGTTCCCATGATCAATCTCGATGACAGGGTCTCTCCGGCGATGACAAAGGGATCGTCCATCACTAACCCCCCTGGACCGCGGTGAGGATCTCGACCCGATCTAACTCACCCAGAACGGTGCCCCATTCGGAACGCGGCACGACCTCGCCGTTCAGCGCCACTGCGATCCCCGACCCACTACGCGACAGACCAAGTGCCGCCACGAGATCAGCAACGCTTGCGCCCTCACGCACCGTACGCGACGCACCGTTGACGACCAGGTTCATAACACCGCCTCACGAGCCGAGCCGAATCGCCGCGGTGAGAAGGCTTGGATCTCGAGAGGTGTCTCTCCCGTAGAGAGGAGGTGGGCGATCGTCCGGGCGGTGATGGGGGCCAGCAGGATGCCGTTCCTATAGTGGCCGGTGGCCACGATCAGATCGCGGATACGAGTCTCGCCCAACAGTGGAGCATTGTCCGGCGTACCCGGACGAAGGCCCACGGCGACCTCGCTCAACTCGAGTTCTGCGACCCCCGGATACAACTCGTACGCGTCGCGCAACAGATCGTGCACCGCTCCAGCCGCGACCGAGGTATCGAAGCCCTTCTCCTCAACCGAGGCGCCGACAACCAGACGACCGTCGCCGCGCGGCACCATATAGACGCCTGCTCCTCTGATGGTGTGCTGCGGAACCGTTTCCGGGACGCCGTTCAGGTGGAGAAGCTGTCCCTTCACCGGCCGCACCGCGGGCCTCGCGTCATCGGGAAGGCCGGCCACCAACGCGGACCATGCCCCGGCAGCCAGGACGCATCGGCCACACCGCAGATGCTCGCCGCCATCCACTTCCACACCCGTTGCCCGATCCCCCTCGATGGTTATGCGTCTCACTGCGATGCGCCGAGCGACTACTCCCGATCGCTCGGAGGCCGCGCGCAGCGCTACAAGCAGGGCCCGGTTGTCGACCTGATGATCGTCTCGGACGAATACGCCTCCGCGGATGGAGGAGGCGAGCCCCGGTTCCAGAACCCGGCACTCCCGAGACCTCAGCCGTTCGACCTGCAGGCCTGCGGACGTTTGAAAGCGCGCCAGGCGGTCGAGCGCCGCTCGATCGTCGAGGTCGCGGGCCACCGCGAGGGTCCCGGTGTCCCTGTAGCCGGATGGCTCCCCGGAGGCTTTCTCGAGCTCCGCCGCGAATTGCGGATAAGCGCGGGCCGACGCGAGGTTCAGCGCCAAGAGCGGTTCCTCGCCGAAATGGGCTTCCGTGACGGGGGCGAGCATCCCCGCGGCCGCGGACGACGCCGCGCCTTCGACATCTGGGTCCAAGACCGTGACGGACATGCCGGCTTCGGCTGCCTTCCACGCGATCGACAACCCGATAACGCCGCCGCCGATGATCGCGACGTCACACATGCCCAAGCCCGAAGTGGATCCTGCTGAGACGATCTGGTCCTCCCTACGCGGGCATTACCCCGATCAGGTTCTCCTGGGTCGCGGGCAGTGGCGGCCCACCTCTCAGCCCGGTCTTCCGAGCTCCCCTTGCATGAACGATTATATGGACACCCGGACGAGCGCCCGGTCCTACTCCTGGGCCAAGACGGAAGCGGGGGGCCCGTGTCCTCCCGGCTTCGACAACCCCAGATTCAGGAGCATCGAATCCTCCTGGAGCGCCAGGGTCTTCACAAGGTGCACCATCGTGCCCTGCTCGGGCGCCGATGTGAAATTCACTTTGTCCACCAGCGCCCGCATCAGCTGGATGCCGCGGCCGCCCTCGGCGCTCATGGCTGCTTCCTCGCCCTTCGCCAGGGCGGAGTGATCGAAGCCGCGACCTTCGTCGATGATCGCTATCGAGCACTTGGTGTCGTCGAGCTTGATCTCGACCCTGTACTCCTCACGTGAATCGAAGGCGTGCTTCAGAACGTTCGTGCACGCCTCGGTCAAGGCAAGCTCGATGTCGCTCACGCACTCGGGCTCCACGCCTATGTTCTGCAAAGAGGTGCGGCAGAGCTGGCGTACCACCGGCACGCTGGCTTCATCTCGAGGTAGTGCAAGCGAGAACAAAACCTCCATGCTTCATTACCTCCCCGCCCGAGCGCTCGACCAAACCCGGGCC
This sequence comes from Actinomycetota bacterium, assembly GCA_030913945.1. Taxonomy (GTDB): domain Bacteria; phylum Actinomycetota; class CADDZG01; order CADDZG01; family WHSQ01; genus JACCXF01. Next base: position 13,836 of record JALZOM010000180.1, on the reverse strand, counting down.
CAGACCCCCGCCATCACGGCGTCAGCACACGTCGTAGTGCGCCGATGGCGGCGTCGAGGTCATCCGAGCCCACATCGCGGTGTGTGACGAAACGCATCATGAAACCGGGAGCTCCCAAGGCGAGAACGCCTTCGGCCAGCAAGGATCCGGCAACTCGGGGACCATCCAGATCGAACGGCCTCAGGTCGATGTAGACCATGTTGGTTTGGACCGCCCGAGGGTCGACGGCCCGCTCGTCGAGATCGGCGACCGCTTCGGCGAGCCGGCGGGCATGCTCGTGGTCCTCGACCAGCCGCTCAACCCCCGTTTCGATGGCGACCCTGGCGGCTGCTGCGATGACCCCTACCTGACGCATCCCGCCCCCGAGTCGCTTCCTGATCCTGTGCGCCTCCGTGATGACCTCACGGTCCGAACACACCATCGAGCCGATCGGCGCGCCGAGGCCCTTCGAGAAGCAGAAGGTCACGGTGTCCGCGCAGTCCGCCCATTCGCGAACGGGGCTGCCGGTAGCGGCCTGAGCATTGAAGATGCGGGCACCGTCCAGGTGTACCGCGACATCGCGTTCGCGACAGATCTTCGAGATAGAGCGCGCTTCATCCAGAGGAAACACGGCGCCGCCCGCCCCGTTGTGCGTGTTCTCTATCGCAACGACGGCGGTGCGAGGAGCGTGGTTGTTGCCCGGCCTTATCGCATCGGCAACGATGTCCGCAGGGAGCACGCCCGCGACCCCCGGGAAGGACCTCGTCATGAGTCCCAGATGGGCGCCAACCGAACCGCCCTCGTAGTGGAGGATGTGCGCGCCCGCCTCACAGATCACCTCGTCGCCGGGCCGGGTCAATGCGCCGAGCGAGACCTGATTGCCCATCGATCCGGAGGGAACGAATAGGCCCGCTTCCTTCCCAAGCAGATCCGCGCAGAACTCTTGCAGCGCTGCAACGGTCGGATCGTCGCCCAAGACATCGTCGCCCACCTCAGCGTCCGCCATCGCACGACGCATCTCCGGCGTGGGACGCGTGACTGTGTCCGAACGAAGATCGATCAACGAACTCATCAGGTCAGGATACGACTCAACCGAAGAAGACTGCGGCCGCGTCGAACAAAGACTGGTCGACTGTCTTCAACTCTCCTACCGCAGCGCCCAAAGGCACGCGCACGATGTTCGTGCCTTGAAGCGCGACCATCTTCCCGAAGTCACCGTCCTCGACGGCGTCGATCGCCGCGATACCGAAGCGAGTTGCAAGAACGCGATCGTAGGCGGTAGGAGTCCCACCACGCTGCATGTGCCCCAGGATCGTCACTCGCGTCTCGTAACCGGTCCGGCTCTCGATCTCGTTCTCGAGCCATACACCGATGCCCCCGAGCCGGACGTGACCGAACGCGTCCTTCTCGTTGCTCTGCAGCGTCTCGGCCCCCTCTTTGGGAGTGGCGCCCTCCGCGACCACCACGATCGAGAACGTGCGTCCCCGGTGGTGGCGGTGGCGGATATGTTCGCAGACCTCTTCGACGTCGAATGGCTTCTCCGGCACCAGGATCGCGTCCGCTCCCCCGGCAAGACCTGAATGGATCGCGATCCATCCGGCGTGACGCCCCATCACCTCGACGACCATCACGCGATTGTGCGACTCCGCAGTGGTGTGAAGGCGATCGATCGCATCGGTGCAGATCTGGACCGCAGTCTGGAATCCGAATGTGTAGTCGGTGGCGTTCAGATCGTTGTCGATCGTCTTCGGTACGCCGACGACTGGGACGTCGCGCGTGTCCGTGAGCTTGGCGGCGACGCCGAGGGTGTCCTCGCCACCGATGGCGATGAGGGAATCGATGTGTTCGGCCTTCAGATTCTCCTTGACCAGCTCGACGCCCCGGTCCTCCTTGAACGGATTCGTTCGAGAGGAGCCAAGGATCGTGCCGCCGCGGTGCAGGATCCCGGAGGTGTTCTCGGGAGTCAGATGCATCGTCCGGTTCTCGAGGACCCCTCGCCAGCCATCCCGGTAGCCGACGATGGCGTGGCCGTAGACGTTGACTCCCTTTCGGGTCACCGCTCTGATCACAGCATTGAGTCCTGGGCAATCTCCACCCCCGGTAAGGATCCCGATCCGCGCCACCGCACCTCCTCCTCCTAGACCCAACATTCCAGCTCGTTCCACCGTGGGACAGGCTGTCATTTCAGCCCACCGGCTCAATACCACCACGCGTGACGCCGACTCTAAGGGAGATGAAACCCACTAGAAGGTTGCGCGCCCTCATTTCGGGCGTTCTGGTAGTGGCCGCCGCTCTCGGGGCCGTGACCCAAGCGTCCGCGTCCGATCTCGAGACGCTCCGGGAGCGCGCCCAAGAAGTCGCCGACCAGGTCAGCTCGTACGAGCATCGCTTGAGCGATCTCGAGTCAGAGCAGGCGCGCCTCGAGACCGAGATTGCTTCTGCCGATCGCGAGCTCGCGACATTGGAGCTGGAACGACATCGCAGAGAAGAGAGCTTCCTCGCCGCGCAGGCGCGCTACGTCGAGCGGGCGATCGAGGCTTACAAGGCGGGCGCCCTGGGCGGGCAGCTCGACTTGCTGCTGTCGGCTCGCACGCTTCCGGAGATGTTGACTCTTGCCGAGGCGTCCGAAGAGGCAGCGTCCCTCGACTCCGACGAGCTCGATGATCTGATCGCTGCCCGCCGGGAATCGGAACGCGCCGAGGAACGGATCGACGCTCGCAAGCAGCGCCTCATAGCCGCACAGAACCAGGTCGCTGTCGTCACCACGGAGATAAGCGGAACCCTCGAGGAGCGACGGCTCGCTCTCGAAGAAATGAGCAGCAGGCTCGAGGAGCTCGAGCGACAAGCGCGCCGAGCGGCCGAGCGCGCGCCAGAGCCCGACGCGCTGGAACAACTGTTGGCCGGTGCCCCCACGGGCCCAAGTGGATCGGGAGGGCCGTCTACAGGAATCCCTCAGGGATTCGTCGGCACGGGCGTTACTTTCGAGGGAATAGCGTCGTGGTACGGACCCGGGTTCGAGGGCAACAGCACAGCCAACGGGGACATCTTCGACCCAAGCAAGTTCACGGCGGCCAGCAAGACACTGCCTCTGGGCTCGTGGCTGTACGTCGAACATGAGGGACGTGGCGTGGTGGTGTATGTGAACGATCGCGGTCCGTACGTCGGAGACAGGGTCCTGGACCTTAGTGAGGCATCAGCTCAGGCGATCGGCATCTCGGGGCTCGGCTGGATCAAGGCCGAGGTTGTCCTCAAGAAGTGACGGGCCGACGCACGGGCAGGTCTTTCACCATCGTGACCCTGGTTCCACCCGACCGGTAACCGATCTCGACCTGATCCATCAGGCCTCTCATCAGGCCCAAGCCGTATCCTCCGATGCGATCCTCGGCAGCACTCGACTCCTTTGGCTGAGCACGAGAGGGGTGCGCGGTCTTGGACCACTCCCGGCCGCCGAAGTCCTGGATGCAGAACGACAGACACGTCGGATCAACCTGCCAGCTAACGACCGAGTGCGGTTCCTCGTTGGCGCCGCATCCGTGGATGAGAGCGTTCGAACAAGCTTCGGTGACTGCGACGAGGCAGTCGAACGTCACCGCCCCATCGATGCCCGCCCGGCTGAATTCTGCGCGCATCGATCGCCGGATGGCGGACAAGCTAGCTTTGTCCGTGAGCGGATACCGGACCCCACCGGGACCGGTGTGATGGCGGGAGGTTTCGTTGGCTGATTTCATCATGTCTATAGATGCGGGCACGACCGGAGTGAAAGTGTTGATCCTGGATCCTGAGGCTACCGTCCTCGCCCGGGCGTACACGGAGTTCCCTCAGTCATACCCAAAGGCGGGCTGGGTTGAACATGATGCTGAAGAGATATGGACCGCAACGCACACCGTGATGCGCCGATCACTAGATGAAGCCAAAAAGGATCCGTCCGATATCCGCGCCGTCGGGATAACGAATCAACGAGAAACCACACTGGTATGGGATAGGGCATCCGGGGAACCGGTGCATCCGGCGATCGTGTGGCAGGACCGTCGTACCGCTGCGATCTGCGAAAGGCTCAAGAGCGAGGGCCTCGAGGACGAATTGCGCAGGCGCACCGGCCTCGTGGTCGACCCCTACTTCTCCGCCACCAAGCTGATATGGCTGCTCGAGAACATCGACGGCTTGCGCGACCGAGCGCGCGCCGGCGAGCTGGCTTTCGGCACTATCGATTCCTGGCTGATCTGGAAGATGACCGGGGGTCGGGTCCACGTCACGGAACCCTCCAACGCATCGCGAACGCTTCTCTACTCTCTCCGAGAGCGCGCGTGGGACGAGTGGATCCTCGAACAGCTCGATATCCCGCGCCAGCTCTTGCCGGACGTGGTTGCCTCCAGCGGACGGTTCGGCGAGACCGACTCAGGCGTATTCGACTTGCCCATTCCTATCTCCGGGGTCGCAGGCGACCAACAGGCCGCATTGTGCGGTCAAGCCTGCTTCGAGCCGGGCATGGTGAAGAACACATACGGCACCGGCTCTTTCGTCTTGATGAACACGGGCGACGAGCTGCATCAGTCGGACCACGGCCTCCTGACCACTGCCGCTTGGGATGTAGGCCAGGGGCCACGTTTCGCGCTCGAGGGAAGCATCTTCGTGACGGGAGCCGCCGTGCAGTGGTTGCGAGACGAGCTCAACCTCATCTCGGAATCGGCAGAAGTCGGCCCGCTGGCCGAGACGGTCCCGGACGCGGACGGCACCTATCTCGTTCCCGCCTTCGTCGGTCTGGGCGCCCCCCATTGGGATCCCTACGCGCGCGGCGCCTATATGGGCATCACACGCGGAACGACACGAGCTCACCTCGCGCGAGCGGTAGTCGAGTCGATGGCTTTTCAGACGCGCGACGTGATCGACGCGATGAACGCGGATGCAGAGGTTGCACCAACCGAACTGCGCGTCGATGGGGGCGCGAGCGTCATGGACCTCCTGTGCCAGTTCCAAGCCGACCAATTGGGGATCGCCGTCAAGCGCCCCGAGAATCTCGAGACAACCGCCCTCGGGGCGGGCTTCCTGGCCGGGCTGGCGGAGGGCGTTTGGGATTCCTTGGAGGACATCGGGAACAAGTGGACCGCAGCTGCGGTGTTCGAGCCCGCTTCATCTCGGGACGAGGTTGACTCCGCGTACGACGGATGGAAGCGAGCAGTAGAACGAACCCGCGGTTGGATCGAGCATTGACCAACCCCCCTACCCGGCCAGGATCTCCTCTGAGAGGTCGATGTCGTCGACAGGCTCCTCGGGGGATGGAACCTTCCGTGCGCGAGCCGCGTATTCGTCTTTGTACTCTTGATTCGACAGCTGCATGATCTCGTACATGATCTCGTCGGTCACGCTGCGAAGCACGAAACGGTCCCGTTCGCGACCCTTGTAGCGAGAGAAGTCCAGAGGCTTCCCGTAGCGGACCTCGACCTTGAGCTGCCCTCGCATCCGGGGGAACTTAGCGGCCTTCGGCATGACCGCTTCGGTGCCGACGAGTCCGCAAGGGATCACCGGCACGCCGGCGGTCAGGGCGAGGCGCGCGACGCCCGTCCTACCTCGGTGTAAGAAACCATCCGGTGAACGGGTCCCCTCCGGATAGATACCCAGGAGCTTTCCCTCTTGCAGAACCTCTAGGGCGACGTCCAGCGACTGCTGACTCTTCTTCCCACCGCTGCGCTCGGTTGGGATCTGCCCGCACATCTTGAAGAACCACGCGGTCTTCCAGTTCGTGAAATAGTCGGCCTTCGCCAGATAGGTAACCTTCCGCCTCTTAACGACGAGAGGGATGAAGAACGAGTCCAGGAACGAGAGATGGTTCGCGGCGATGATCGCCGGCCCCTTCTTCGGCACGTTCTCGAGCCCCCGCGTCCGGATCCTGTAGATCGCAAGCAGCGGCGGCTTCAATATGGCTTTGGCTAACCAATAAAACACAGCGGAAACGACCCTCCCTCATGATCCCCACGCCAGATAGTAGAGAATCGGTGAGGATTTGGACACCCAGGGCGCAGCATCCGTTACCGCACCGAACCCGATAGGAGGGAAAAGCGTGGAAGAGGTCAAGGTCCTGACCGGGGCAGAGGAGTTCACCCTGGGCGACGGACCCGTCGGAGCTCTCCTGGTTCACGGGTTCACGGGCAGCCCACAAGGCTTGCGTGGCCTGGGTGAGTACCTTGCCGCCCGGGGCATCACGGTGAGCGGGCCGCGCCTGCCGGGCCACGGCACCAGCTGGGAGGACCTGTCAGTTCGGACATCGGCCGAGTGGGTGCAGACGGTCGAGGACTCGTTCCACAAGTTGCAAGCGGAGAAGGACGAAGTCTTTCTGGTCGGACTATCCTTCGGCGCCGCCCTTGCCCTCGACCTCGCGGCTCGCTATCCCGATCGCATCTCCGGGATCGTGACCATCTCGGGCTTCATCATCACCAAGGATCCCCGCCGTTTCTTGTCACCGATCGTCCGTCGTGTCCTCAAAACTCTTCCCCCGATCTCAGGTGACATCGCAGATCCCGAGAGCAAGGAGATCAGCTACGAACGGCTGCCCGTACTTCAGGCGGACGAGGTCATCAGGTTCGGCAAGCGGGCACGCACGGCTTTGCCCGCGGTCACGGCACCGCTGTTGATAATGCACTCAAAGAACGACCACACCGTCCACCCCAGCAATGCGAACCTCATCCACGATTCCGCCGGCTCCGAGATCAAGGACATCGTGTGGTTCGATCGCTCGTATCACGTACTGCCCCTCGACTTCGACCGGGAAGAGGTTTTCGACCGCACCCACAAGTTCATCAAGGAGCATTCGACACATGGCATCTGAGACCGTCACCTTAAGGGGACACATCCTCGACTCGCTTTCACTCCCGCGTTTGCTCGACGAGATCGTTGAGTTCGGAGCGCAGTACGAGATCCTGGACCTTCAGGTGGGCATCAAGCACGAGGATGTCTCGTTCGTGAAGCTTCGGGTTCAGATCGAGGGCGAGGACGACCTGGCCCGTCTTCTGGATCGGCTCCAGCAACAAGGAGCGACCGCCGACACCGTCGAGGACGCGGAGCTGAGGCGGGCCGACGTGGACGGAGCGTTCCCGGCAGGCTTTTACTCTTCGACCAACCTCGAGACTGAAGTGCGCGTGGCGGGTAAATGGATCCGGGTAGACCGCACCGAGATGGACTGCGGCATCGTCGTGAAGGACGACACCGCACGCACTATCCCGATGAACGAGGTTCGGACCGGGATGTCGGTGGTGATGGCCGGATTGGGGATCCGCGTCACCCCCCTAGATACGCACACGGACGACAAACAGGCATTCGAGTTCATGACTTCGGACGTCTCCAGTGAGAAGCCCAAGGCTCTCCAGGTCGAGCAGGTTGCCAACCTCATGAGAGATGTGAAGAAGAGCGGCAAGCGGATCCTCTGGGTCGCAGGGCCGGCGGTGGTCCACACCGGTTCGGGACCGGACCTTTGCGCATTGATCAGGGGCGGCTTCGTTGACGCCCTTTTCGCCGGGAACGGCGTGGCCGCGCACGACATCGAATCGAACATGTTCGGGACTTCTTTGGGCGTTCACCTTGACAAAGGTGTGGCGGCCGAGCATGGACACGAACACCACATCCGCGCCATCAACGAGGTACGACGACACGGTTCGTTCGAGGCTGCGATCGACGCCGGCATCTTCAACGGCGGGATCGTCTACCACCTCGTCAAGCGCGGCGCCGACTACATCTTCGGAGGCAGCGTGCGGGACGACGGTCCCCTGCCCGACGTCGTCACCGACATGCGGGAAGTACAAAGCAAGTTGCGCGACATCATCTGGGGACATGGCGATGACGATCTGATCGGATTCTGCATCGTCGTCGGCACGATGCTGCATGGCATCGCTACCGGAAACTGCCTACCCGCCTCGGTCCCACTCGTGTGCGTCGACATAAATCAGGCGACCGTCACGAAGCTGATGGACCGGGGGTCGTTCCAGTCCATCGGCATCATCACGGACGTCGGCCTGTTCATCCGGGGGCTGGCGGAGCGCCTGGCCCCCGAGGAGATGAGCGACCCCTCCGAAGACGCCGAGGTGCGCACCGCGGGAGCCCGCACGATCACCTAGCACCGCTACGGGGGCTACAGATCCAGACGTTTGCGCAGGGTTTGTGCCAGAGCCTCGGTCGCCGAATCGTCCAGCTCGTAGGTCACGCGCGCGGCCGGCGGCTCGATATCGATGATCTTGCGAAGATCGATGGGGGTGGCGATGAGCACCGCGTCGACGTCAGCGGCGTTGATCGTCTGGGCCAACTCATCTCGCTGTCGGTCCGAGTAACCCATGGCCGGAAGCAGCGGCCCCATGTGCCCGAAACGTTCGAAGACCTCCTTGATGCTGCCGACGGCCCACGGCCGCGGATCGATCGGTTCGGCGCCCGCCTGCCTGGCAGCGACCACACCGGCGCCGTAGGCCATCTCGCCGTGCGTCAGCGTAGGTCCATCCTCGACCACGATCACGCGCGCGCCCGCCAGGTCGATACCCTCCTCGATCGAGATGGGAGATGTCGCTTCGATCGTCTCCGCATCTGCATTCAACGACGAGATCGTTCCCCGGAGCGCGTCGAGGTCCTCCGCCGCGGCCGAATCGACCTTGTTGATGACGATGACGTGAGCCATCCGAAGGTTGGCTTCCCCGGGGTGGTAGCGGGTCTCGTGCCCGGCGCGGAGTGGATCGGCCACCGTGATGTGCACGTCGGGCGAGTAGAACGGCAGGTCGTTGTTGCCGCCGTCCCAGACGACCACGTCAGCTTCCTTCTCGGCCGCTCGCAGGATCTGCTCGTAATCGATACCGGCATAGACGATCGAACCGGCCGCGACGTGCGGCTCGTACTCCTCGCGTTCCTCGATCGTGCAATCCGCTGCGTCCATATCCTCGTACGTTTCGAAGCGCTGAACCCTCTGTTTGACGAGATCGCCGTACGGCATCGGGTGACGAACGACCGCGATCCGTTGGCCGGCGGCCTTCAGTGCCTTCGTCACAGCTCTGGTCGTCTGTGACTTGCCCGAGCCCGTGCGCACCGCGCACACCGCGACGATCGGGGAGCTCGACGTCAGCATGGTCGACAGGGGGCCGAGCAACGTGTAGTCGGAACCGGCCGCCAGAGCTCTCGAGCCCACGTGCATGACGGTTTCATGCGACACGTCCGAGTAGGAGAACACGACGTCGTCAACCGCGAGTTCCGTCACGAGCCTCTCGAGCTCGTCCTCAGGGTGGATGGGGATCCCATCCGGGTAGAGGTGTCCCGCCAGCGCGGACGGGTAGGTCCGCTCGTCTATCCCCGGGATCTGAGTGGCTGTGAAAGCCACGACGTCGAAGCGACCATCGTCCCGGTACACAACGTTGAAGTTGTGGAAGTCCCTGCCGGCCGCTCCAACGATCAGAACGCGTCGTCTACGCTGTCCTTTGGTCATCGAGCCGGGACACTACACCGCCTACAAGCAGAAGGTACGAAGCGCCAATGGCAGAGAGAAGACTGACGAAGAGAGGGACCCGACGCCGCGAGCAGGTGATGGAAGCGGCACGAAGGCTCTTCGCAGACCAGGGCTATCACCGCACCACGGTGGGTGATGTCTGCGACACGCTGGGGGTCGGCAAAGGCGTCTTCTACTGGTATTTCCCGTCGAAAGAGGAGCTCTTCTCGGAGCTCCTACAGGATTCACTCCTGCAACTACGACGGGCACAGCACGTCGCCATCGAAAAGGTAGACGATCCGGTCGCGCGCCTCGAGGAGGGCATCCGGGCCTCGATCGCATTCTTTCGAGAGACACCAGGCTTGCTCACTCTGATCCGAACTGCGGCCCGCTACGAAGAGTTTGCGAGTTTCGTGGACAAAGGACACCAGATCATCGCGGATGACACCGCTACCCACCTCAAGGAAGGCATGGCAGCCGGTTCGATCCGTCACGGCGACCCCGAGCTGATGGCGCACGGCATCCTCGGTGCGATATTTCACTTCGTCGAGATCTATTTCGGCACTGATGTAGAAGCCACGAGCGATCGACCACAACTCGCCGACGAAGCCGTCGCTTTCTGCCTCAGGGGCATCCTGCAGGGCGACAAGGACTAGAACGGATCAGTCGGGAGGGCCCTCCGCCAGGACCTTGCGTAGCCCGCGGATCGCCTGGCGGATGCGATGTTCGTTCTCGACCAGAGCGAAACGCACGAACCCGTCGCCATTCGGGCCGAAACCGATGCCCGGCGATACGGCCACCTTGCCCTGCGTAAGTACATGCTTCGCGAATTCAAGCGAGCCTATGTGCGCGAACGCGTCGGGTATCGGCGCCCACGCGAACATCGTTGCGGGCGGCCGCTGCATCTCCCAGCCCACGCGCTCCAGCCCATCACACAACACATCCCGCCGGCCTAGATAGATCTCGCGTATCTGCTTCGGAACCTCGGTGCACTCGTTCAGAGCGATGATCCCGGCTATCTGGATCGGCTGGAAAACCCCGTAGTCGAGGTAGGACTTCAGTTTCGTCAGCGCCCCGATCATCTCGCTGTTGCCGACCGCGAACGCCAGCCTCCACCCGGGCATCGAATATGACTTGGACATCGAGAAGAACTCGATCCCCACATCGCGAGCGCCTGGGACCTGCAACAAGGATGGAGCTCTCTCGGCACCGAACACCAGGTCGGCATATGCGAGGTCGTGCACGATCATCACGTCGCGCGCCCTGGCGAAATCAACGAGTTGTTCGAAAAAGTCGAGACCGACGACAGCGGTGGTGGGGTTGTGGGGGAACGAACAGAGAACGGCCCGGGGCCGTGGCTCGGAACGCTCGTACGCGTCCACCAGGTCGGAGAAGAAGTCGGATCCGAAGCGCAGAGGGACCGAGGTGACGGTCGCGCCGGACAGGATCATCGCGTAGGTGTGGATCGGATAGGTCGGCTCGGGGACCAGCACGGAGTCGCCTGGTTCGCACAGAACCCACGCGAGATGTGACAGTCCCTCTTTAGCTCCGATCACGGCCACGGCCTCGGTGTCGGGATCGAGGTCGATGTTCCAGGACCGTTGGTAGTGGTCACAGATCGCCTGACGAAGCTTCGGGATCCCCCGCGATGCCGAGTAGCGATGGTTGCGCCCGTTCTCGACGGCTTCCTTCAGCTTCTGGACGACCGGTTCGGGCGTGGGGATATCCGGATTGCCCATCCCGAGGTCGATGATGTCCTCCCCCGCCCTACGAGCCTGCATCTTCAGGTCATTCACGATCGAGAAGACGTACGGAGGGAAGCGTTCGATGCGCCGAAACTCCATGCGGATGAACCTAGCAGGCCCCGAGTCGGGGCCCGTTATCGATGGGGGTCACCCTCCATCGCCGTGGTTGCCCTGTCGTGGCGCTTGATGTCGCCCCAGGTGAGGACACCATCGCGCGCTCCGACCTCGAGCTCGACGACACCTCCGTTGCTAACTCCACGCAGCCGGGCCGACTCGCGATCGTCGTATCCCATCGCCTCGGCAACCAACCACCTCATCGTTCCACCATGACTCACGATCGCCACGGTCCCATCCGGATGCGCCTTCACTATCCGCCTGAGGGCTCGCAGAGCCCGAGCCCTGACCTCTTGCGGGGTCTCCCCGCCGGGCCTGGCGTGATAGTGCCGGGCCCGGCCCCAGAGCTCGGGCCAGCGACGCTCGATCTCGTCGGCGGGCATCCCCTCCCACACGCCCTGGTCGATCTCGCGCAGATCCGGGTCGGCGGTGACTTCCACGCCGCGCGCTGCCGCCAGCGGGTGCGCGGTCTCCAGGGCACGACTGAGATCGCTCGCGTACACGGCATCGATGTCCCTACCCGAGAGTGAGGCCGCGGTCTTCGTCGCCTCTCGGCGACCCCTGTCGTTGAGAGGGATGTCGGCATGACCCTGCGCGAGGCGCTTGACGTTCCATTCCGTCGAGCCGTGTCGGATCAGCAGGATCGTCGTCATCTTCCTGCCCGACCCGTCCCCACTATCTTGCTCCCCCTTGGGACCCGCCGGCCACGGCCCGGGCGAGGCGCGCGGAGGAGCTCTTCAGACCGTGGACCTCCCCCAACTCATGCAAGGCATCGTCGTTCGGTTGGTGTGCCTCGGTCATCTCGACCTCGGCATCGGGTACCAGGCGCACGACAGTCTTCATGGCTTCGAGATAGTCCCGCGCCTGGTCGAAGGCCAGGGCCTGCTTGGGGGGGAGGGCCGCGAGGTTCTCGATGATCGCGTCGACCGATCCAAATTCGCGCAGCAGCTTCACCGCCCGCACGGGCCCGATCCCGGCTACCCCGGGCAATCCGTCCGAGCTGTCCCCGCGCAGGATGGCGAACTGCGGGTAGAGCGACGGAGGCACGCCGTACTTCTCCTCCACGGCCGCCTCGTCGAACACGGTCAGCTCGCTGACTCCTTTGACCGGAAAGAGGAGGACGATGTCGGGATCGCGAACGAGGGCGAGCAGATCTCGGTCGCCGGAAACTATCGCCGCCTGCTCCCCCGGAGGTTTTCGCGCAACCAGGGTTGCAAGCACGTCGTCGGCCTCGAGCCCAGCCGCTTCGGCGCGAACGATGCCCGCGGTGTCGAGAACCTCTGCCAGCACATCGAACTGTCTCGGGAGCTCCGGAGGGTCTTCCTGCCGTTCGGACTTGTAACCGGCGTAGGCCTCGACGCGGAAAGCCGGTCGCCAGTCCGCATCGAAGACGGCTACGACCTCGCGCGGTCGCCGGTCGGTCAGCAACCGCGTCGTCATCTCCATGAAACCCCTCACGGCGTTGACCGACCTGCCCTGCGGGTCCCGGATGGTTTTCGGCAGGGCGAAGAACGCCCGATATACGAGGCTGGGAGCGTCGAGGTACATGCGATCGATCATCAGCCCGACATCTTCGCCGAATGTTCGATGTCGCGTTCCTCCTCACCGTCGTGATCCCACTGGGGCTCGGGCTTACGAGAGGCCCCGTGGATCCTCATCCGTTCGTCCTTCTCGGTGTCGTACAGGCGCGGCAATACCATGAACGAAAGCATGGCGACCGCGCCCAGTGCGCCGGCCCCTATCAGCGTCGCCCTCAACCCGACCAGCTTCCAGAGGGGACCCGTCAGGGCGAAAGACAACGGCGTGAGGCCGGTCGAGACCATCCAATCGAGGCTCTGCACGCGCCCCAAGAGGGCGCGCGGAACGAGTCTGTGCATGAGCGTGCTCCACACAATCATGCCGGCCGATACTGCGGCGCCGTCGATGAAGCCAAAGATCATCGCTTGCCAGACGGTCGTGACGAAGGCGAAACCGGCAACCGCTCCCGCCGCTACCGCGAAGCTGAGGTACATGAACACCATGTGCCGTCGCGGCAGCCCGCGCTGCGCCATCACCACGGCCACGAGGATGGAGCCGACGCCTCCGGCAGCGAAGACCAGACCGAGAGCATCCGCGCCCGACGCCAGGTTGTTCTTGATGACGAACGGCAGCAAGACCTCGAACGGACCCACCCAGAAGAGAAGCATCAACGAGGCCGCCGCCAGCGTCGCCCACAGCCAGGTGTGGGCCTTGACGAATCGCAAACCCTCCGCAACCTCCGAAAACATCGAACCCTGTCGTTCCTTCGAAGGCGCGCCCTTACGTGCGGTTATCGCGTAGATGCAGGCCCCCGAGACGACGAACGTGAGCGCGTCGAACAGGAAGGCGTAGCCTTCGTTGCCCTCTCCGGCGGCGGCGATGACTATCCCTCCGACCGCCGGGCCCAGGAGACGTTCCGCCAGAGGCCGGACGAACTGTCCGAGAGAGTTCGCCTCTACCAGGAGGTGCTGGGGCACGAGGTCCGGGATGATCGCTCCGAACGAGGGCCCGAAGAAGGCGTCTCCGATGCCATAG
>JALZOM010000165.1 GCA_030913945.1 Actinomycetota bacterium | reverse complement strand
GTTCTCGGCGGACACTCGGTAGGCGCCGCCACCGGAAGGGTACGCATGGACGGTTTGCCGGTACGAGCTGACGACGATCGCAAGGACGCACGCCACCGCGATGGATATGGGAATGGTCAAGCCGAGCGCTCCGGACGCGGTGCCGGCAGTCCCCAAGACGAGCATCGCCTCCTGGGTGGCGTAGGCGTTAGACGAGAGTGGGTCCGAGGCAAAGACGGGGAGCGCGATTGTCTTGGGGAGCAATGTGTGCTCGAGCTCGCCCGATGACATCGGGCGCCCGACGAAGATCCGCTTTATCGCTGCAGGGGCTCGGGACATCTATCCATGCTCTGGGCTCGAAACCAGCTCGTATTCGGGATTGAGGATGACCAACTCGCCGTCCTCATCGCGTCCGATGATCCCCTCCATTATCAGCCCGGTCCCGAGCGTGATGCCCGACATCGTCGGCCGCCCCAGCCATTTTGCGATCACGTCTCCCGTGCCGTCGATGATGGTGGCCTCGATGGATCCGCCGCCTTCCCTGGGATCGATCCGGATGTTCTGGATGACCCCGGCCACCTTGAACCGCTTCCGCGGCTCCAGATCCGCGATCGGTGTGGCGCCGGCCAGAGAGTCCCGCCACGCACGCAAGGTCTCCGCCCGGGCCTCCTCCGGGGGTCGCGAGATGCTTTCGAACGCCCGTCTTATACGTGCCACGATGGCGAAGTATGGCAGTATCGCCCGCGTTCTTTCCGACGGGTAACTAAGGAGCTCAAACAGGTGCACGTGGTCATCGCCGGCTGTGGGCGCGTTGGGTCGGAGCTCGCCGGCAATCTGGAGAAACTCGGCCATTCCATCGCTGTGATCGACAAGACTCGCAAGGCGTTCGAAAGGCTCAAGGCCGACTTCGGCGGGACGAGGATCGTCGGCCTCGGCTTCGACCGCGACGTGTTGGAGCGGGCCGGCATCGGAGAAGCGCAGGCCTTCGCAGCGGTTACCAGCGGTGATAACTCCAATATCGTGGCCGCAAGGATCGCTCGCGAGCATTACCGGATCCCGCAGGTCGTCGCCCGCATATACGACCCGCGCAGAGCGCAGATCTACCAGCGTCTCGGGATCCATACGGTCGCGACCGTGAGGTGGACTACCGACCAGATCCTCCGTCAAGTGATCCCGGATGAGGTGCCGGTGGAGTACACGGTCGACAATGGCGAGGTGGTGATCACCGCCGTCGCGGCACCGCCAGAAGTCGTAGGGAAGTCCGGCGTCAGTCTGGACGCGGACGGGCTGAGGCGAGTCGTCGCGGTGAGTCGCTTCGGCGTGCCTCGAGTGCCGGACAAGAAACTTACGATCCAGGAAGGCGACATCCTTCATGTGGCCGTGCTGCGCGGGGACGCTCCGGACCTCGTCGAACATCTGAAGAAGACCGGGGAGCCAGAATGAAGGCGATGCGGATCGCCATCGCCGGCGCCGGTAACGTCGGTTTCTATGTGGCCTCGGACTTGCGCGCTAAGGGTCACGACATCACCCTCATCGATCAGAACAAGCAACTGATCGAGCAGCTCCGAGAGGAGTTGCCTATCAATTGGGTCGAGGGCGACGCTTGCGAGCTGTACACCTTGGACTCGGCGGTACTCTCATCGTGCGAGGTAATGGTGGCCGCTACGGGTGACGATGAAGACAACCTCGTTATCGCGTTGTTGGCCAAGCAGGAGTTCGCGGTGCCACGAGTAGTAGCGCGCGTCAACCACCCTGACAACGAATGGCTGTTTAACGAATCCTGGGGTGTGGATGTCGCCGTAAGCACACCGCACCTGCTCACCTCCCTGGTGGAGGAGGCGGTTTCGGTCGGTGACCTCGTGCGGCTACTCAAACTCGAGCAGGGGAAGGTCGCGCTCATGGAGGTGACCCTCGCGCCGGGGTCGCCGGTCGACGGGAAGACGGTGCGAGAGCTCGACATGCCGCCCGACAGCACCCTCGTCGCGGTTATCCGAGATGGACACGTAGTGCCCCCGCGAGGGGACACGCCGTTGCACGCCGGAGATGAACTGCTTGCCCTAGTGGCCGCGGACGCAGAGGACGACCTTCGACGTTTATTGACCGGTGAGGAGACAGAGTATGGATCGGGAGACGGCGCGGCGGCTCGTAAGTAAGTACGTTGAGAAGGACATCACGCGTCGTCACCTCATCTCCGTCGAAGGTGTGATGAGGGCGCTTGCTTCCCATTTCGATGAGGACGTCGACCGCTGGGGTTTTGCGGGTCTCTGGCACGATCTTGATATGGATGTGACCGATGGCGATATGGAGCGCCACACTCGTCAGACGGTCGAGTGGTTGCGCGACGAGGGCTATGACGATGAGCAGGTTCTAAATGCGATCCTGGCCCACCTGCACAAGGATCATCAGACCGATCTGATGTCTCGCGCCATCGTGCACGCCGATGGAGTTTCGGGTTTGCTGGTTGCCTGCGCTCTGGTTCGACCGAACAAGTCGAACGGCATGAAGGTGTCGTCCGTCAAAAAGAAACTGAAGGAGAAGTCCTTCGCGCCGGGCGTGGAGCGCGACAAGATCCGGGGGGTAGAAGACTCGATCGGAGTACCCATGGACGAGTTCATCGCGATCTCGATCGGGGGGCTCCAGGAGGTGGCGCCGGACATCGAACTCGCGTGACCGCTATGCCTCTTCCGCAGCGTTCTTCTGCCTACGCCGTCGCAGATACCAATACGCAGCGGCCGCGAGGAGTAATCCGCCGATGATGAACGTGGGGATGTCGAAGTAGTCCACCACGGACTCCCAGTTGTCTTCCACGAGTACGCCCACCCAAGCCAGTGCGAAGGTCCATGGGATACATCCAAGGAACGTATACAGGGTGAACTTGCCAAAGGGCATCCGAGCGATGCCGGCGGGCAAGGAGATGAAGGTGCGTATGACAGGCAAGAGCCTGCTGAAGAAGGTAGCGGCCTCGCCGTACTTCTTCCACCACACTTCGGCCTTGTCTATGTCGTGGCTCCGGATAAGCACGTACTTTCCGTAACGGTCGAGCAGATCGCGCCCGGTGGCTCGGCCGACCGCATATGCGATCCACGAACCGACCAGGTTCCCTAAGACCCCAGCGACGCCCACCAAGAAGAAGTCCAACCGGCCATCGGCCGCATACCAACCACCCACGAGCATCGTTACTTCCGAGGGGAACGGGATGCAAGCGGATTCCGCCAGCATCAGGAGGAAGATGGCCGCGTAACCGTAGGTGGTGACCCAGTGCTCCATCTGGCCGATGAGGGCTTCCATGGGCGCTGATGGTACCGGCGCTTGCAGTTACCTCCGGGATGGGAACATGCCGGGCCCCTCGGGCGTTGGGTTGACAGCGATAGGGAAAGGATGCGATAAGGGCGCCGTCGGATGCGCCGATATCGACCCTAGGCTCCCGAGGCCCTGAGGCGGCGGTGAGATCCCCGTATCCAGCAAGGTAGAAGGAGAGGTGTGGCCAAGAACGTAGTGGTCGTCGAGTCGCCCGCAAAGGCGAAGACGATCGAGAAGTACATGGGCAAGGACTACAAGGTCCTGGCCTCCATGGGCCATGTCCGCGACCTGCCCAAGTCTTCGTTCGCTATCGAGATCAACGGCGGAGTGAAGCTCGAGTACGAGGCGCTGGCGCAGCCCTCTTCGAAGAAGGCCGTCGCCGCGATCAAGAAGGAGATCAAGCAGGCGGAGACCGTTTGGCTTGCTCCCGACCCTGACCGCGAAGGAGAAGCGATCGCGTGGCATGTGGCAGAGCTCGTGAAGCTGGACCCGGCCATCACGCGACGCGTGACGTTCAACGAGATCACTAAGCGAGCGGTGACCGAGGCTTTCGAGCAGCCGCGATCCATAAACATGAACCTCGTCGACGCCCAGCAAGCGCGCCGCGCAGTTGACCGGATCGTTGGCTACAAGCTTTCACCCCTGCTGTGGAGAACAGTGGGTCCGAACCTGTCTGCGGGGCGGGTGCAGAGCGCAGCCCTTTACATCCTGGTTGAGCGCGAACGCGAGATCCGGGCATTCATCCCACGCGAGTATTGGGATCTGACCGCGGCGCTGGCGACCGAAGGTGGAGACACCTTCTTGGCCCTTTACCCTGTCGGTGAGAAAGAGAAGTTCACGCTCGAGAACGAGGCTTCCGCAGCCGAAGTGCTGGAGCGGGTTCGTCCAGGCCCCTGGACCGTTGCTGAGGTTCGCAAATCTGAGCGGCGCCGAAAGCCCCCCGCGCCGTTCAAGACGTCCACCTTGCAGCAGGCGGGGTCGAGCAAACTGTCGCTTCCGACCTGGAAGACCATGAAGATCGCTCAGTCTCTTTACGAGGCCGGCCACATCACGTACATGAGGACGGACTCGACCAACCTGTCGAATGACGCGATGGGTGAGATCGGCCGGGTTGTCGAAGCACAGTTCGGCAAGAACTATCACCAGCCCCGAACCTTCACCGCCAAGTCGAAAGGTGCTCAGGAGGCACACGAGGCGGTGCGACCCAGCTCGGTCGCCCTTACTCCGTCTGACCTCGCGGGACAGCTCAAGGGCGACGATCTGAGGCTTTACGAGATGATCTGGCAACGAACGGTTGCATCGCAGATGGCCGAAGCGGTGTACGACGCGACCTCGGTGGACATCGTCTCGAACGGAGTCACCTTCCGCGCCACGGGTCAGGTGCTCAAGTTCGTCGGGTATATGAGGGTTTATCTCGAGCGCGGCGATGACGATCCGGAAGAGGTCGAGGGGCTTCTGCCTGAGTTGTCCGAGGGCCAGGTTCTCAACCTCGAGGATCTGACTCCGGAGCAGCACTTCACCCAGCCCCCTCCTCGGTATACCGAGGCAACCCTCGTCCGCGAGATGGAGCGTCTGGGCATCGGTCGCCCCTCCACCTATGCACCGACGGTGCAGGTGCTGATCAATCGGCAGTACATCCGCGCCGAAAGCAGGCGCTTGTTCGTGACGCCGCGAGGCGAAGTGGTCACAGAACTACTCGAGACACATTTCCCCGAGGTCGTCGACGTCGAGTTCACGGCCCGCATGGAGGAAGAGCTCGATGAGATCGCCGAGGGGGACAAGCGCATGGCCCCCATGGTCAGCAACTTCTTCGGGTCCTTCAGCGCCCACGTCGAAGAGCAGAAAGACAAGATGAGTCGGCCCGAGCGGCCAACGGACGAGATCTGCCCGGACTGCGGCCGTCCGGTTGTTAAGAAGTTCGGCAAGCACGGACTGTGGTTCCTGTCGTGTTCGGGCTGGCCGGAATGCAAGTGGTCGAAGCAGCTCGACGAAGATGGCAATGTCCTGCCCGATCCCGAAGGAACGGGGGAGGAGTGCCCCAACTGCGGCTCGGAGTTGGTTGCGAAGACGGGACGCTTCGGGCCGTTCGTAGGCTGCTCGAACTACCCGGGTTGCAAGTACATAAAGAAGGAGCCACCCAAGGAGACGGGTGAGATCTGCCCGGACTGCGGCGAGCCGCTGGTGGAACGGAGAGGTCGTTTCGGCCCGTTCGTGGGCTGCTCGAACTACCCGAAATGCCGCTACATCAAGAAGGATCCGAAGAAGAAGACCTCCAAGAAGAAGAGTTCGAAGAAGACGAGCGCCAAGAAGAAGACCACAGGGAAGAAAACCGCCGCCAAGAAGAAGGCCGCGAAGAAGACGACGCCTCGAAAGACCACTCCCTCGACCGCCGGCCCCGAGGATCCGTCACCCGCCCCGACTTCCTGACCGCCCGCCCCCAAACCTTCTCCGGTAACTAGGATGAGGAGGCGACCCACTACGGATCCAGGGAGGGACCGCATCCAGCAGGCGCCGCGCCCCACAGATCTCCACGTCGTTACAGACTCGAACGAAGGGGTCGGGTACATCCACCTCTTGAAGAACCGGAACTTCCGCCGGTTCTTCCTCGCCCAGGTTGTGTCGAGCCTGGGGGACTGGATCGGCGTCGTGGCTATCGCGGGATTCGCCTACGACCATTTCGGAACATCGGGCGTCGGTTACGTGATGACCGCTCGGGTGTTGCCGGGGTTCGTGGTTGGTCCCTTGGCGGGAGTGCTCGCGGATCGATGGGATCGGAAGAAGACGATGGTGGTAGCCGACATCCTGCGCGCGCTGATCATCGTGTCACTTCCGTTCGTACAGAGCCTTCCGTATTTCCTTCTGGCATCCGCCGTCCTCGAGAGTCTGACGCTCGTGTGGGGGCCTGCGAAGGACGCATCCCTACCTCACTTCGTTTCACCGGCCGAACTCACGCATGCCAACTCCCTTTCTCTTATCGCGATCTACGGGCCCTGGCCGCTGGCCTCCGTTGCGTTCGTCGGCTTGTCGAGCCTTGGGGCTTTTCTAGGCGAGCAGCCGTTCTTCCCGGACATGCTGGGTGACAGTCCGGAAGCGTTGTCGTTGTGGGTGGACGGACTGACCTTCGGATTCTCGGCGTTCATGGTTTCCAGGCTCACGATACCGACGACTCGAACGCGAGCGCGCAAGCTGGACTTCTCCGAAGTTAGACGGGATTTGGTTGAGGGACTGTTGTTCGTCCGAGACCACAAGCAGGTTCGCCCATGGTTGGTTGGGATCGCCGTAACCTTCACCGCGGCGGGGGGCGTCTTCTCACTCGGGACTGAATTCGTAAGGGTGACGCTCGGCGGCGGACGCACCGGTTTTGGATTCCTTGTCGGCTTCCTCGGCTCTGGCATGATCATCGGACTTCTGGCCTCCGGGCAGCTAGCGAAGCGAATGAAGCGCGACGTTCTCTTCTCCGCCGCGATCTTGTTGTTGGGCGTCGCATTGATCGGACTTGCGATCGCCGGCAGTTTGAACGCTGCGATTCCCATCGCGAGCGCGCTTGGGTTCTTCGGGGGCGTGGGGTACGCCACCGGCTACTCACTGATCCAGATCACCACGGATGACGAATTGCTCGGGCGGACCTTCAGCGCGGCCTACACGTTGATCCGGATCGGGACGCTCGTCGGCCTCGGACTCTTCCCATTGATAGCGGGAGCGTTGGGCCAGCGCACCCTCGGGGGCATGGAGCTTCCCGGTAGCCGGGTGACGCTCCTGCTGGCTGGACTCGTGGTGATCGGCGGCGGACTCTTGTCGACGCGAGCGATCAAGGCTCGCCGCTTCGAGGAGCCCGTGCAGTGGGGAGACAGAGGCTATTTCCTCGTGTTCGAAGGTGGGGAGGGCGCGGGTAAGAGCACCCAGATGGCCGCACTCGTCAAGTGGCTCGAGGCGCGTGGCGAAGAGGTCGTAACCACCAGGGAGCCGGGGGGAACGACGATCGGTCAGCGGATCCGCAAGCTCCTGCTGGACAACGAGGCATCCGAGATGGAACCCCGCACCGAGGCGTTGCTGTACGCCGCCGATAGGGCTCAACATGTGGCAGAAGTCATACGGCCCGCACTTGAAGCGGGCAAGATCGTGGTGTCGGACCGCTTCGTAGACTCGTCTCTCGCCTACCAGGGTATGGCCCGTGGCCTGGGCCTGGACGAGATCTATCAGATCAGTAGCTGGGCGACGGGAGGACTGATCCCGAATCTCGTGATCTATCTGCAGGTCGATCCTCGCACCGCGATGCATCGGGTGGACGGAGAGCGCGACCGCATCGAGAACGAGGATCGCGACTTCCACGAGAGCGTCGCTGCAGCGTACCTACAGCTTTCGAAGAAGTTCCCGGAACGCTTCGTCGTGGTCGACGCGTCTCGCTCAGCAGCCGGGGTCCACCATGAGGTCGTTGCGACCTTTACCGAGCGCGCCTCCGGCCAGGTCGAGTCGGCCACGGATACGGTGCCGATCGAGGCTGCTAAGCCACCGGCGACCCGCTGATGATCTGGGCACGAGAATGAGCGTGTGGCATCCGCTCGAGGCGTCGCGCGCGGCGGTCGGGTTGGCGCGCCAGATCGCCGCCGGTGAGGTCGCTCACGCGTGGCTCCTGCTGGGCCCGGCCGGTTCCGGCAAGCGCCCGACCGCCGTCGCCCTCGCAGCCGCCTTGAATTGCCCTGTGGAACCGGGCGTTGGATGCGGGGAATGTTCTTCCTGCGCGCGCATCCAGCGCGAAAGGTACCCAGACGTTCATCACGTCGTACCCGAGGGGCCGCTGATACCGGTCGACATCATCCGCGAGGTCATCATCCCGGAGGCGTCGCGCTCTCCGTTCGAGGGCCACTTCAAGGTCTTCATCATCGAGGAGGCGGATCGGATGAACGACCCCGCCCAGAACGCCCTTCTGAAGACTCTCGAGGAGCCCCAGCCGGACACCGTCTTCGTCCTGATAAGCGATAACGAGGAAGAGGTCCTGGATACCATCAGGTCGCGTTGCCGGATCGTGCGCATGGAACCGGTTTCGGAAGGCCGGATCGTGCAACTGCTGTCCGAAGCGGGAGTCTCCGACGACAGAGCCCTACTCGCGGCCCTCTTGTCTGAAGGTGACTTTGAACGCGCACGCGCATTGGGATCGGATCCCCAGGTCGCGGAACGCAGGATGTTCTGGGTGTCATTGCCGAAGCAACTTCGTTCTCCCCTCGATGCCCTCGACGTCGCAGCGCAGATCATCGACGCCGCCCGAAGCGTGGTGAAAGAGCGCGAACAGAGTCAGAAGCAGGAGGTCGTCGAGCTCGCCGAGGCGATGGGCGAGGGGCGCGGCACCGCTACCGCCCGCTCGACTTTGGCGAAACGCCACAAGCGGGAGCTCAGGCGCCTCGAAGAAGAGATCTTGGGGGAAGCCCTTACCTCGATCGCTTCCTTCTATCGTGACGTACTCACGGTCCGATCGGGAGGAACCGAAGCTGCAGCCAACATCGATCTGCTGGACGAGATCGAATGGTGGGCGACCGGTGGGGTCGAAGACCGCAACCTCGTCTCCGCCATGGAGCGGTGCGTGGTGGCGCGCGCCGGCCTCATCCGCAACGCAAACGTCGCTTTGGCGATCGAAGCAACGCTGATCGAGCTGTCTGCCCTGGTCCCTCCGCCTGCGGCGGTCGGTGCCGGGGCCTGAGGTCCCTCTCACCGGCAGTTTTCGAAGGCTTCGCTGACTAGTCCCAACGGGCTATTCAGGAATCCTCGTTTGGGGGCGATGACCACCCCAGGTAGGAAGACCTGGACGGTGGGGGCACCAGGGGTCAGGGACCGGGGAGGGGACCAAGAGGGGTTGACGGTCGGGCCGGAAGAGTGGCCGGCCCGGCCGTCGTCCTTCTCCAGTCGAACTTCCAAGCTTGGCTCCTGGCCCAAATCGCGAAAACTAGCTTCCCCTCTTGTTTCCCTCGCTTGCGATGACGCAGCGTTGTCGTAATCTCCTAGAGTTTGGTTGGGGGTCGAGAGGAGAGTGGAATGCGCAAAGGGGCGCTAGGCGCAGTCGTCGCGCTGTTCATCGGGGTCATGGGTCTGCCGGCGGGTGCGACTCATGGGGGGGACGTTCTGGTTTCGAATGGGAGCGTCGATCCGTTCGCCGGCAACAAGCAGAACGAACCCGGGATGGCCGTGGATGCTAACCATCCCAACGTCATGGTGGCGGGCTCGAACGACGAGATCGACCTAGAGGACTGCAACGCCGGCGCCGACAACACGTGCCCTTTCACTGATGGAGTCGGCGTATCTGGCGTCTACTTCTCTTTCGACAGCGGGGACAACTGGACGCAACCGACCTACACCGGTTATAGCGCGCGCAACTGCGTGGGCGCACCCGGGGGTAGCGATGACCCACCGTCTGCTGATTCCTGTGACCCCATGGAGAACGGGCCGATCGGCACCCTGCCCAAGTACGACGAGAATGGCCTCGTCGCCGACGGGGATCCCGCGCTGGCGTTCGGGCCCCGACCCGGCCCCAATGGCTTCTCCTGGGCCAACGGGTCGAGGCTCTATTACGCGACGCTCGCTTCGAATTTCCCAGGTCGACAGGAGTTCAAAGGGTTCGAGGCGATCGCGGTATCGAGAACCGACAATGTAGTTGCGGCCGCTGCGAACGACGAAGATGCATGGAAGAAGCCGGTCATCGTGAGCAAGCAGAACTCCGCATTGTTCTCGGACAAGGAGCAGATCTGGGCCGACAACGTCGAAATCAGTCCACACTTCGGCAACGCCTACGTGTGTTTCGCGGCATTCCGCGGTGGACCCGGGACTTCACAACCCCTGATCGTTGCAACCTCGCGCGACGGAGGGTCGAGTTGGGTCAGCCGTCAGGTCTCGCCCGCGACGAACAACACCTCGTCGAAGAACGGCTTCGGTCGCTCGGGTTGCACCGTGCGAACCGACAGTGACGGAGTGGTCTACGTCTTCTACTACCAGTTCGGCTCCGGGCTGCCGGGGACGGGCGCGCAGATGCTGGTGCGATCCTTCGACGGCGGCGATCACTGGAGCCGTCCCCAGCGTCTCTTCACCGCGGTGGACACGTGCAACGCGTTCGAGCCATCGATCGGTCGTTGTGTGATGGATGGTGTAGCAGGAGCGCGCTCGGATCTGAGCCCCGCTCCCAGCGTGGACATCGCGAACGGCGCTCCAACCGGAGCGGATGCGACGGATGAGATCGTGCTGACGTGGGTGGACGGCCGGGATGGTCTGAACCGCGAGCACGTCATGTACACGCAGAAGCCAAAGAACGGACCTTGGGCACGGCCTCAGGAGGTCGAAACGCCGGGGGATCGCGGCTTCTACTCGGCACCGGCGATCTCACCGGACGGGACCGACGCCTGGCTCGTCTACAACGCGTTCACGACTCCATATCAACCGACCACTTCCACTCCGCGCAGCTTGATCGCGGTAATGAAGCACGCGGATGTGAATGCGGACGGATCGCTGGGCCCGTGGACGACCATGCATCGTTCGCCTCCCGGCGACCCTCGTAGCTCGAGTCAGAACAATCTGGCGGCGGAGTTCCTTGGGGACTACGTCTACGCGGTAGCGACCCGAAGCTACGCCGCCGCGGTGTGGAACGACTCGCGTCGAGGCGGGGTCTGTGAGGCCGTCAACCAATACCGTCAGGATCTGCACGAGTATTCGGAACAGACTGGCATCGCCGTCGGACGCGAATCGAAGAAGGACCGTGCGATGGGCATCGAACCCACCGCGCCGGAGGACGCGCCCACCGCTCCGGCGGTTCAACAAGAGTGCCCGCCGAACTTCGGCAACTCCGACATCTACGGCGGCTCGTACGCCGAGCCTGCGCCGTGATCGGCTAAGAGGTAGTTCGGAGCGGGGGCGCCGCCAAGGCGCCCCCGTTGCGCGCCGGGAGGCGATCCGTGGAGCTCGGCGCCGCGAGCTACTTGCGCAAGCCGTGACCTGCGCCCCAACGCATAGAATCACGCTCGGAACAGGCCGGGGTAGCTCAGTCGGCAGAGCGGCTCACTCGTAATGAGCAGGTCAGGGGTTCGATTCCCCTCCCCGGCTCCACATCACGGCGCGGAAAGCCCGGGGAACGACCCGGCCATCTGATCAACGACATTCCTTATGGTATTTTCTGGGTCGCTTGACGCCGACGTTGCCCTTGGGGCCTGGGAGGGATTTCTGTGCTACGCCGCCGTGGACTAAGGACCGCAGCTGCGGTGGCGTGCATACTCGTGATGCCCTTGGGAACGAGCGGTGCGGGCGCAGCGCCACCAGAGGCGCCAGGACAACTCTGTGAGGATGGCAACTACTTCGTCATCGAGTACCGCGCAACCTACGATGGCGCGTCGGGATCGCAAGACGGCCCGTACCTGCGTTCCGTGCCGACCACTGGAGGATGCGCGAGCAGCTGGGCGCACGGTGACGGGCAGCTGTCCACTGCGGGGATTGTCGGGCAGTGTCGCGAGGGCATCGAGCTGCGCTTCGGCCCTTACCCGATCGTGGTGCGATTCGCCGAGACTTACGTGCTGCAGAACCGGGCAGACTGCATCGCCGTGATGTCCGATGTCGCGCACGGCGAGATCAACCCCGGCAACGCGCCGCTGTTCCCTGGCGGCACCCGCTAGATCGGACAACGCCACCATCCATTCAGCAACCGCTAGACCGGAGGGCCAACGATTAAGTCTCTACGAACGGGAGGATCAGTGATCAAGTCTCTACGAGTCACCTTGGCAGTCGGTTCGACAGTCGTTGTGATGGTCCTGTCCGTCGGATCTGCGCTCGCAGCGCCGTCAGGCGATCCGAACGCGACCCGCACGGCCAACCCGGCTCACTCCTGCGCGGCGATACCTGCAACGTTGGCACAGTTTGGGATCACCGCCGAAGATTTCGATTACAAGTCCTGCGTTCGCACCCTTGCCGGACGAGTGCCGTTGACTTACTGGGGTGGCAACTCCTATGAGCAGTGCGCCTCACTTGAAGAGGGAGTGCAGACACCGGGTGGGTTCTTCCAGATTTCCTACCCCTACACGTTCCACGCTGAGGAGGGCGACCCGTTCCCGAACCTGCGTGCGCACAACCGAGAGCAATGCGCCCGGGCGCTCTGGACCTTCCACACCATCGAGTCCTACCTCCCCCCGACCTAGAGCGCCGAGCTGCGCCTCGTTTGGCTCCGCGGGCAGGGTCTGTGTGCGCACCTCGTCGAGGGCGGCGATGGCCCTCCGGTGCTTTAGACTCATCGATCCGGAGTGGTGCATCGGGCGCGACGAGGACAGGGTCAAGATGTGCGCTCTTCGATCAGCCGGTATCGAACGAATGTCAGAGGTCACGGCGGCGGAAGAACCAGATGGTCAGTAGGCCGACTGCGGCGAGGTACCCGAGCGTCCAGGGGTAGAGACCCGGGCTCGCCTCCTGTGCCCCGCCGAATGGGCCCAGGCGGATCAGGAAACCCGAGAGCCCCGAGATGCCTTCGGTCAGCGACGCCAAGGCCGACTGGTAGAGGGCCTCGAACGGTAACGCCCACGACATAATTCTCGAGATGTTCTCGAGCGTCGGAGAGTTGAGGGCCTCACCGATCTGGCCGATCAAGCCGGCTACGAGGCCCGTGCCGAACAGCATCAGGGCCGTAACCCCATTGGCGATGGTCGCAAGGAACACGGAGCCCAA
>JALZOM010000150.1 GCA_030913945.1 Actinomycetota bacterium | reverse complement strand
GGCGAGTTGACCATGGAGAGCACGGCGCGTGTGTTCTTCGAGCTCCCAGCCACCGCACCGGCCGCAACGACCACAACGACGACCACCACGACGACGCCCGCGGCTTCACCCGCCCCGGCGACGCCGTAACCCACAACAACGTGGGAACCCGCGCGGCAGCGAACGCACGCAGGAGAGCGAGCGGGTCGCAGATCGTGGTCATCGCGATCGCGGTGCTGTCGCTTGTGGCGGCCGTCTGGTTCTTCATGCTCAAGGGTGAGAACCAACCAGAAGCCAGCCCCATGCCCTCGGACGGGACCGTCGAAGCCGCCACGGGAGCCGAGGTCTCCACCGAACCGGTCGCACCAAGCAAGAACGGCCCGGTCGAGACCTTCGAAGTCTTCGCTCCGAAGGACCCCTTCACGCCGTTGGTCAGTGTTGCGGCCGCCTCCGGAGCAACGGCGGACACGACGAGATCTGGATCGACCGATGGAACCGGCACCTCCGGCGGCCCCGGCCGAACGGCGGGGGATAGCGATATCGGGGGCCATTCCGTGAAGCTCGTCGATGCCTTCGTTCAAGGCGGCCGCAGTCGTGCTCGAGTCAATGTCGAAGGCACCGTGTTCACGGTCGACGAGGGCGAACGCTTCGCCGAGAACTTCGAGTTGGTCTCGGCGCAAGGTTCCTGCGTGACGATGCTGTTCGGCGACGACCAGTTCACGCTCTGTGAGGGCGAAGAGATCCTGAAGTAACAGCCCCCAACCCCTCGCAGTGCGAGGATAGGCGGATGGGACGGCTTCGTTATCTGACGGCGGGGGAATCTCACGGGCAGGCGCTCGTGGCGATCCTCGAGGGTCTCCCCGCGGGACTGCCGGTCTCCTCTACGGCGATCGAGGACGAGCTCACCCGCCGGCGGCACGGATACGGGCGTGGCCCACGCATGAACGTAGAGCGAGACGAGCTTCAGATCCTGTCGGGCGTCCGGGCGGGCATGACACTGGGTAGCCCCGTTGCCGTTGCCATCCGAAACAGCGAGTGGGCCAAGTGGGTTCACGTCATGCCGGCGGAAGGCGAGGCGGGCGGACGGTCCCTCACGCGCCCGCGTCCCGGCCACGCGGACCTCCCCGGCATGCTCAAGTACGACTTCGAGGACGCCCGCAACGTCTTGGAACGGGCCAGCGCCCGCGAGACGGCCGCCAGGGTGGCGATCGCCACACTAGCCAAGGCCCTACTCCTCCAGGCCGGGATGGCCGTCATCTCTCACGTCGTCCGCATAGGTCCGGTCGCCATCCCCGAGGACGCGGCGATCCCAGCCCCCGGTGACGGCGACGAGATCGATGCGTCGCCGGTCCGTTGCTTCGACGCAGTGGCGTCGGCGGCCATGGTGACCGAGATCGATTCCGCTGCCGCCGAAGGGGATTCTCTTGGCGGGGTGGTCGAGGTGATGGCTTTCGGTCTGCCGCCCGGCCTGGGGTCGCACGTTCACTGGGACCGAAAACTCGACGGGCTGCTCGCCGGCGCCCTCATGGCCGTTCCCGCGATCAAGGGCGTCGAGCTCGGGGACGGGTTCGCGTCCGCGGCGCGGCGAGGTTCGGTGGCGCACGACGAGATCGAGCCCGATCTCGCCCGGGCCACGCTTCGAGCCGGGGGAACCGAGGGAGGGATGTCGATCGGTGGCACTCTCAGGATCCGAGCTGCGATGAAGCCTCTGTCCACACTGAAGAAACGCCTTCGGACGGTCGATCTCGCTACGGGCGATCCCGCGGAGGCTTTCCAGGAGCGAACCGATGTCTGTGCGGTGCCCGCGGCAGCGGTGGTATGTGAGGCCGTGGTTGCCCTCGTTCTCGCCGACGCGCTGATGGACACCTTCGGCGGGGACACGGTTGCAGACATGAAAGCGTCCCTGGAGCGCTACTCCGAACGGGTCAGAAGAAGGGGCGCAGGGGGAGCGCACGAGTGATCGTCCTGGTCGGCTTCATGGGGGCCGGCAAGTCAACGATCGGCCGGCTCCTCGCCGAGCGGCTCGGACTCCCATTCGTCGACACCGACGCTTTGATCGAGTCGCAGCAGGGGGCGTCGATCTCGGAGCTATTTGCCCGCGAGGGCGAGCGGGGGTTCCGCCGCATCGAGTCGCGTGCCGTCACCCGAGTGCTGGAGGGACCAGAGGCCGTGGTTGCGCTGGGGGGCGGGGCGGTCACGGACCCGGCCACGTGCAGCGCGCTGGAATGGGCGAAGGTCGTCTTCCTGGACGTCTCCTTCGGTGTGGCGCTGAGCCGGCTTCGGCGCGAAGGGGTCGACCGGCCGATGCTCACGCTGCACGATCCGAAGGCTCTGTACGACGACCGGGCCGGTGTCTACGGCCGTATCGCCGACATCACCCTGGCGGCCGATGGACGCCGTCCGGATGACATCGCCGGTGACATCGCCAGCGCGCTCGGGTCATCCCCTCGTCCGGACGGGATCGACCGGGTACCGGTCCACACCGTTCCGCCCTACGAGGTGCTCGTGGGGTGCGGCATCACGTCCCGGATCACCGAGCTGTGTCCGGCGTTCCCCGATGCCGAGGCCGTGGTCGTCGCGCATCAACCTCCTCTCCGAGCGGTCGCCGAGTCGATCGCGCACGCGTTCGGGGCCCGTGGGTTAAGGAGTCACGTCATAGAGCTCGCCGACGGGGAATCCGCGAAATCTCTTGACGGGGCCGAGGTCTTGTTCGAGCGACTCGCCGATGCGAAGGTTCACCGTCACGATGTTTTGTTCGCCGTCGGCGGGGGCGCCGCGACGGACGTGGTGGGATTCGTCGCGTCCACGTACAACCGAGGGATGTCGGTCGTCCATGTCCCGACCAGCCTTCTCGCCCAGGTCGATGCCGCAGTGGGCGGCAAGACCGCGGTCAATCTGGACCATGGCAAGAACCTGGTCGGTACCTTCCATCAACCGGCCGGGGTTCTCTGTGATGTCGAGCTCTTGAGATCGCTGCCCGACGCGGAGTTCGCAAGCGGCCTGGCGGAGGTCGTGAAATATGGATTGATCGCCCAGCCCTCTTTGCTGGACTTCATCGCCGGTGAAGCGGAGCGTCTCCGAGACCGCGATGGCGGCGTGCTCGGCTCCCTTGTCGCCCGCTCGGTGGCCATCAAGGCTGGGATCGTCGGGCGCGACGAGAAAGAGGCTGGGGAGCGCGCCGTGCTCAACTACGGGCACACATTCGCTCACGCCATCGAGCACGCGGCTGGATACGGTGCGATACGCCATGGAGAAGCAGTTGCGCTCGGTATGATGGCGGCTGCCTATACGGCTGAGGAACTGGGTCGACTCGGGCCGTCAGAGGTCGAGACGCACAGGAAAACCCTCGACTCAGCCGGTCTTCCAACCGCAGCCCGCTTCGATCTGGCTGCTCTGGAGGACGCCTGGACTCATGACAAGAAGTACCACCAAGGCGCCCGCTTCGTGCTGCTGGCCGGGATAGGCCGGCCCGAGGCGGGGGTACATGTACCGCGCGCCGCACTGGCGGTCGCGATCGAGAGGATGGCTGCCGGAGCATGAATGTGCTGGTGATCCACGGTCCTAACCTGAACCTGCTCGGCTCCAGAGAGCTCTCCGTCTATGGCCCCGCGACCCTCGAGGACGTTGATCGGGTCCTGCGGGAGGAGGCGCAGAGCTTGGGAGTCGACCTGGAGATCCACCAGACCGCGCGCGAGGGCGAGATCATCGAACTTCTCCATGCCGGCGCCGATCGGGTGGCCGGTGCCCTGGTGAACCCCGCTGCCTACTCGCACACGAGCCGAGCGATCGCCGATGCCTTCCGCGCCGTTCCGTACCCCGTGGTCGAGGTACACCTATCGAACATCCACGCTCGTGAGGAGTGGCGCCGGACCTCGGTGACGGCCGAGGCGGCGCGCGGCATCGTTGCCGGGTTCGGCCCCGGGTCTTACGTCGCGGCGCTACGCGCCCTGGTAAAGGTTGGTGAGGATACGTGAACAACGAGGCGCGAGTCACGAAGCTGCGGGCGGGTCTGGCAGAGACACAGGCGGATGGCTTGCTCGTCGTGGACCTCGACAACGTGAGGTACCTGACGGGGTTCAGTGGCTCGAACGGTCAAGTCCTCATCACTCCTGAGAGCGCTCAGTTCTTCACCGACGGGCGCTACCGTGCCCAGGCGCAACAGACGGTCCAGGGTACGGAGGTCGTCGTGTACTCCGATTCAGTGTTTGTGCCCTTGCGGGAACGGTTGGCGGCAGGGGGCATCAAGAAACTAGGGATCGAAGCGTCCGCGATGACCGTCGCCGACCACCACCGCTTCGCCGGCAAGCTCGACGACTACGAGCTGATAGCAACGACCGGTGTGGTCGAGAAGCTTCGGAGAGCCAAGGACGCAGACGAGGTGGACTTGATGCGCCGGGCGGTAGAGATAACTGACTCCGCGTTCGAATGGGTCCTCGACCGTCTCATGGGCGGTCCGACCGAACGGGAAGTGGCGCTCGAACTCGAGGTGAAGATGCGGAGGGACGGCGCGGACGAGGTCTCCTTCACGCCGATCGTTGGATCCGGGCCGCTGAGCGCTCACATCCATCACACGCCGTCGGACCGGCAGCTCGAACCAGGGGACCTCGTTCTGCTGGACTTCGGTTGCCGCGTCGAAGGCTACTGCTCGGACCTGACGCGAACGGTTTGCCTGGGTGGCGCATCGTCGGAACAGAAAGAGATGTACGCGACCGTCTTGTCGGCTCAACTCGCGGGGCTCGAAGCGGTCGGGGCCGGGGTGCCGGCAGGAGATGTCGATGCAGCTGCTCGAAGGATCATCGATGCCGCCGGGCATGGAGACGATTTCGGGCACGGATTAGGTCACGGTCTCGGCCTCAACGTGCACGAGGCGCCGCGACTCCACTGGTCGTCCGAGGACACGCTGGCGGTTGGTGATGTCTGCACCGTGGAGCCTGGCATCTACGTCATAGGCTCCGGAGGGATCCGGATAGAGGACGACGTTCTCGTTACCCAAACCGGTTCCGAGGCTCTGAACCTGGCCCCGAAGAAAGAGCTCCTCGAGCTGTGAGATAGACATGCGGAAGGGAACGACGTGATGATCTCGACGAACGACATGAGGCCGGGGCAGACGCTCGATCTGGACGGATCGCTCTTCACGATCCTCGACTACCAACACGTGAAGCCCGGCAAGGGGCAGGCATTCGTGAAGACGAAGCTGAGGAACGTGAAGAACGGGGCGGTCGTTGATCGCACCTTTCGGGCGGACGAGAAGGTCAATCTCGCCGTGCTCGACAAGCGGGAGATGCAGTACCTCTATAAGGAAGACGCTGGGCTCGTGTTCATGGACATCGAGACGTACGAGCAATCGCACGTTCCGGAAGGTCTCCTGGGCGACTCCGTCCAGTTCCTCCGGGACGGCACGGTCTGCGTCGTCCCCGTCTACGAAGGAACCCCGGTGGGAGCGGAACTCCCCGCCACCCTCAAGCTCGAGATCACCGAAACCGAGCCCGGCCTCAAGGGGGATCGTGTTTCGGGGGCCCTCAAGGCGGCCACACTCGAGACCGGGGCGGTCGTCCAGGTACCCCTGTTTATCGAGAAGGGTGAGCAGATAAAGGTCGATACCCGGTCGGGCTCCTACATCTCGAGAGCGTGATGGGATCGCCTCGATACCTCTTGTGATGTTCCGGTGAAGGCCCGCCGCGAGGCACGCAGGCTCGCTCTCGATGTGCTCTACGAGTCCGAGATCCGCGATTGTCTGCCCCTGGACGCGTTCCACGCGCGCGAGGCCGACGGTTGGGTGATCTCTAGTGAGGGTGCCTCAGGAGACGATGCTGCATCCCCCGAAGCCCTGCGCTACGCCGAAGACCTGGTCACGGGCGTGCAGACCCATCAGGCCGATATCGATACCCTCATCGCGGGCTACGCGGATCGATGGGCTATCCGCCGCATGCCCGTCGTCGATCGGACCGTTCTGAGGATGGCGTTGTTCGAACTACTGTGGCGCGACGACATCCCGGTCCCGGTGGCCATCAACGAGGCGGTGGAGCTTGTGAAGGAGTTATCCACCGACGATTCGGGTCGTTTCGTGAACGGGCTGCTGGGTCGGATCGTCGAGAGCCGGCAGGCGAACTAGCGGCTGGTCCTTGAGGGATATCGGGCGCGCGCGGTAGGGTGCACTCAAAGACCTTTTAAATCGGCCCTGCGAGGCCGGAAAGGGGTGGACTTACTTGCCATACCCATACGTCGACGCTTCCCTTTCGGGGAGCGTTTTTTGATGGGCAATGCTCCCGCCCAGAAGAGGGAGTTCGTGGTGAAATCCCGTCTTCTGGAGCCCGATGACGTCCGGCGGGCCCTCGTCCGGATCTCTCACGAGATCGTCGAGCGGAACAAGGGTACGGACGACCTCGTGATCGTCGGCATCCGGACACGCGGAGCGCCCCTGGCGGATCGCATCGCGGCCTCGATCGCCGATTTCGAGGGTGCAGACGTCCCCTCGGGGGCTCTGGATGTGACGCTCTATCGCGATGACGTCGCCCTCCGGGGGCCGCGCAATCTCGAGGCCACCACGGTTCCCGCCGACCTCGACGGCCGCAACGTCGTCCTGGTCGATGACGTGCTCTATACCGGGCGTACGATTCGAGCGGCCTTCGACGCGGTCCTTGATCTGGGCCGTCCGCGGGCGATCCGTCTGGCGGTGCTCGTCGATCGTGGACACCGAGAACTTCCGATCCGCGCCGACCATGTCGGGAAGAATCTCCCGACTGCGGCAACCGAAGTCGTCAAGGTCCACCTTCAGGAGATCGACGGCGAGGACGCCGTCTTGATAGGGGAGTACAGACCATGATCAAACACCTGCTGTCCATGGATCAGCTCAGTTCCGCCGACATCGTCACCATCCTCGATACCGCGGAGTCGCTGCGCAGCGTGACCGACCGGCCGATCAAGAAACTGCCCACGCTGCGGGGGCGGACGGTGTGCAATCTCTTCTACGAGGCATCCACCCGGACGCGTATCTCGTTCGAGCTGGCAGCCAAACGCTTGAGCGCCGATGTCATCAACTTCTCGGCCGACTCCAAGTCCTCGGTAGCCAAGGGAGAGTCTTTCAAGGACACCGCTTGGACGCTCGAGGCAATGGGGGTGGACGCGATCATCGTCCGCCACGGTTCGTCGGGCGCTCCGCACCAGCTCTCTCAGTGGGTCAAGGCGAGCGTTCTGAACGCGGGAGACGGGCAGCACGAGCATCCCACGCAGGCGTTGCTCGACCTCTATTCGATGCGGGAGCACTTCAAGGACCTGGAAGGGCTAAAGGTGGCGATCGTTGGAGATGTCTTGCACTCGCGCGTCGCCCGGTCGAATGTGAAGGGTCTCGTAACGATGGGGGCCGACGTCACCCTGGTTGGGCCGCCGACCCTGATCCCACCGCAGGCGGTGACGTGGGGGGCTCGGATCGGATACGACCTCGACGAGGTTCTCGAGGAGATCGACGTCTGTTACCTGCTGCGGGTACAGAAGGAGCGCCAGTCCGAGCAACTGTTCCCGAGTCTGCGCGAGTACGCCGCGTTGTGGGGGCTCGACTCTCGCAGGCTCGCACGAATGAAACCCGAGGTCCTGGTTATGCACCCGGGTCCTATGAACCGCGGCGTGGAGATAGGGGCAGATGTATCCGAGTCACCGCGCTCGATCATTCTCGATCAGGTGGCGAACGGGCTGGCCGTCCGCATGAGTCTGCTGTATCTCATGCTCGGTGGTCGCTCCGAGGATGGGGAGGTTTTCGAATGAGTCGCTACCTGCTGAGGGGTGGACGCGTGATCGATCCGGCTT
The DNA here is from genome assembly GCA_030913945.1 of Actinomycetota bacterium. Lineage (GTDB taxonomy): Bacteria > Actinomycetota > CADDZG01 > CADDZG01 > WHSQ01 > JACCXF01. The sequence continues at coordinate 279 of JALZOM010000150.1, read as the reverse complement.
CTGGGGTCGACGAGCGAACGGATCTGTTGATCGAAGACGGCGTGGTCGGCGCGACCGGCGCGATCCTCGACGAGGCAGGAGCCGAGGTGATCGATGTATCGGGGGCCGTCGTTGCTCCCGGCCTGGTGGACCTACACACGCACGTTCGTGAGCCGGGGCGCGAGGACGAGGAGACCATAGCCTCGGCCTCGGCAGCAGCAGCCGCCGGTGGCTACACGGCGATCTGCACCATGCCCAATACCGATCCGGTAGCGGATTCAGCGGCGATCGTCGAGAAGG
>JALZOM010000142.1 GCA_030913945.1 Actinomycetota bacterium | reverse complement strand
GCATGCACCCCGTGCACCGCATGCACCACGTGCACCACGTGCACCGCATGCACCGCATGCACCACGTGCACCGCATGCACCACGTGCACCGCATGCACCGCATGCACCACGTGCACCGCATGCACCTCGGCCTTGCGAGACACACTCGGGCTGGATCCCAGCGGAGGACGACGGGAAACCCCGTGGTCGACGCGATGCACTGGTCCACGGTGGACCACATGGACCACATGGACCAGAGCTTTTCAAAGGGGACCCTCGCGCTCGGGTACAGCAGCAAGCCGGTTCCAGCAGCGGTCCGGTTCCAGCAGCGGTCGGCGCGTCGTTTTGTGCTTGACCCCTTCGGGTAATCACACGGCCGACAATCACCCGGTCGGATGAGGGACAACGCGGAAGGACAGGCGGCCCGAACCTGGTGCCGTTCCGTCGGATCGGCCGGAGAGAACCTAGACACGGAGGATGAGATGGCGAATGGCCGGGAGTTGCTGGGCATCTATCTGAACGACCACCTGGCGGGAGCCATCGTGGGTCGCGAACTGTCGAAACGCTCTGCCAAGAGCAACCAGGGGACCGAGTTCGGGCCCTTCCTGGTAAAGCTGTCGGCGGAGATCGAAGAAGACGAGCGTTCGCTACGGATGATCATGGATCGCCTCGGCGTCAAGCCGAATCCCGTCAAGGATTCCGGTGCGTGGCTGGCCGAGAAGTTCGGGCGGCTCAAGCTGAACGGCAGCCTCACCGGGTACTCGGAGCTCAGCCGGGTCGTAGAGCTCGAGGGTCTCACCGTGGGCATCACGGGGAAGCTGGCCCTGTGGAGAAGCCTGAAAGAGTCGGCGGCGACTGGCGGGCAGTCGCTCGATGGGCAGTCGCTCGATGGGATCGACTTGGACTTGCTGCTGGCCCGAGCTGAGAAACAGCTGTCGGACGTCGAGGAGCGCCGGGTGACGGCCGCCCGGATGGCCTTCAGCGCCTAACCGGCGCCCAGCCGCCGGTCCGGGGTCACCCGGCGGGGGACACGCCGGCCTCGTTGGTTTGTACACTTTGTAGCAAGGTGACGATGACGATCAGGGACCTTCTCGAGCTGCCGGGCCTCGGTCTGACGGTCGCCGCGGGCCGAGACGGGATCGACGTGTCGATCAGGTGGGCCCACATCTCCGAGCTACAGGATCCGACGCCCTGGCTGTCCGGCGGCGAGCTCCTTCTCACCACCGGCATGGATCTGCAAGGGTCCCTGCCCGCCCAACGCGCCTACATCGGTCGGCTGGTGAAGGCGAAGGTCGCCGGGCTCGGCTTCGGGGTCGGTTTCGATTTCGACACCGTGCCGCCGGCGCTCGTCAAAGCCGCCGAGCGAGAGGGTCTGCCCGTACTGGAAGTCCCGTACCCGGTGCCGTTCATCGCCATCACCGAAGCCGTCTCCTCACACCTGACGCGCGACCGGTTGAAGGACGCGCAGATGTCCGTCGAGGTCCACGAGCGGCTCGCCTCGCTCGTGACGGACGGCTCCGGACCGGCCGACGTGCTCGATGAGGTGGTCGAGCTGGCCCCCGGGTGGGCGATGCTGTTCGACCTCCGGGGTGACATCCTGGCGAGCGCCGGGAGCCCTGGTGTGGAAGCGCCGGATGGTGACGAGGTCTGGAAAGGCCTCCCACCGGGGCTCACCGAACGCGCCGGCCCGTCGACCGCGGCCGAGTCGGGTCCTCGGGGGGCGCAGGTAGCGCTCGCCGTCAGCGCGGGGCGCCGTCACGAAGCGGTCCTCGTTTACGGCAAGGACAGGAGGCTCGACCAGAGAGATCGCATCGTCGTGCACCACGCCGTCACGGTGCTGGGGCTCTTGCTCACTTCCCGCCGCGCGGTCATCGAGGCGGAGCGACGCGTGACCGGGGACGTCCTAAGCGAGGCCTTCGCGGGCCGGTTGACCGGGGCGGACCTGGCGCGGAGGCTGGAGCTCGTCGGGTTCCCTCCCGGTTCGGGGTTGACGGCTCTCGTGTTCGAGGAACCGCACCCGAACGACGGCCAGGCCATCGAGGAGCTCGCGTGGTTGGTCGATGCGTCCCTCGGTCGCCGGACGCGCGCTGCCCGCACGGTCGTCATCGCCGGACGGGTGGCTGCTCTCGTGGCCGCGAGCGACCCAGAGGATCTCGCCCTAGTGGTCTCTGAAGAGGTCGGACAAGGAGTGCAGGGGTCCCAGGTGAGGGTCGGCGTGGGAGAGACCGTCTCGCCCTCGACGATCCGCCAGTCGTATCTCTCGGGGCTGTTCGCGCTGCGGGCGGCTCCGCAGGGCCGCAGGGTCGCAACGCAGCGTGACCTGGGCTCGTACGGATTCTTGTTGAGCGCCCAGCCGAGGCCGGTGCTCGAGGGTTACGTTCGGTCCGTCCTGGGCCCCCTGATCGACCGTGACGAGGACCGGTCCTCCGACCTGGTCGAATCCGTGAACGCGTTCATCGAGGCCGGCGGGAGATGGGAGCAGGGGGCCGACGTCCTGGGCGTGCATCGACACACCCTTAGATACCGCGTGCGCCAGGCCGAGGAGCTTCTGGGCCGCGACCTATCGTCGGCCGAAGACAGGCTCGAGGTGTGGCTGGCTCTGAAAGCGTCGGAGATCCTGGCGGAGTAGGCGACCCGTGGGGTCAGCCGGAGTCGCGCGTGCCGAAGCCCTCTCGCACCGATCTCGCGCTCGACTTCGATCCCGATGCAGCGCCCGACTTCGATCCCGATGCAGCGCCCGACCCGGATGCCGCGCCCGACCCGGATGCCGCGCCCGATTCGGAGTCCAGATGCACGGCGGCCCTCTTCTTCTCGCCGGCGATCCCCCTGACGGCGCCGGACTCGTTGATGACTTCACCGAGGCACTTGGGGCACAGCTCCTTGCGGATCCGTTTGTGCCCCTCCTCGTACATCACCTCCTTGAGCAGCCGGTTCTCGAACTCCCGTCCGCAGTTATCGCAGGTGAACGTGCCGGTCATTGGGCCCTCCCTTGCCTCGTCACGTAACCCTACCGGTCGTACCCGGGCGCGTCCGCGTGCCAGAGACCAGTGCGCGGCGTAGACCATCTCGTCCAATCTGTACAAGAGTGCCGGAGGGCCTGAGCCGCGGGGGCGGCAGGGTCGGCCGGGCGCGCCTATAGCATCGAGGGCAGGACGGTCACAAGGTGCGCGGACACGATGTGGAGGATCAGGCGATGGCTGACATGAAGAAGTACCTCGTCGCCGGCGAATGGCGCGCCGGCTCGGAGAGCTTCGAGGTGAGGAGCCCGTACGACGGAGAGGTCGTCGCCACGGTCTCGTCGCCTACGGAGGGCGACGTGGAGGACGCCGTGCAGGCCGCGGCCGATTGTTTCGACGAGGCACGGAAGCTCCCGGTCCACGCGCGCGCCGAGGCGCTGGTCCAGATCTCGGAGAGCCTGATCGAACGCGCCGACGAGATTGCCGAGGTGATAGCCCGCGAGGGTGGCAAGCCGCTCAAGTGGGCGAAGGTCGAGGCCGCCCGGGCCGCGTCGACCTTCCGGTGGGCGGCGGAGGAGACCCGTCGAGAGGGCGGTTCGATGATGCGCCTCGATACCGAAGCGTCTCTCGGCTCCCGGCTCGGCCTGATCCGGCGCTTCCCACTCGGGCCCATGCTCGCCATCGCACCCTTCAACTTCCCGGTCAACCTCGTGGCTCACAAGATGGCGCCCGCGCTCGCGGTGGGGGCCCCCGTGGTGATCAAACCCGCAACGAAGACGCCGCTCGGCGCGCTCCTTCTCGGAGAGATGTTCGACGAGACCGACCTGCCCCCGGGGATGTGCTCGGTGCTACCGGTGGGCGGGAGCCAGGCGGGCGAGATGGCGACCGACGATCGGTTCGCGAAGATCTCCTTCACGGGTTCGTCGGAGGTCGGCTGGAAGCTGCGCGAGGCCGCGCCGAAGAAGGCGGTGACGCTCGAGCTCGGCGGCAACGCAGGTGTGATCGTCCACGACGATGCCGATGTGTCGCGCGCCGCGCAACGCGTTGCATTCGGCGGCTATTACCAGGCGGGGCAATCGTGCATCGCCGTCCAACGGGTGCTGGTTCACGAGTCGGTGGCCACGGAGTTCACCGATGCGCTGGTGGTCGAGGTCGAGAAGCTGAAGACGGGCGATCCCATGGATCCGGAAACGGATGTCGGTCCCGTGATCGACCACGACTCGCTCGAGCGGATCTCGGCCTGGGTCGACGAGGCGGTTCAGGCGGGGGCCGAGGTCCTGACCGGAGGCAAGAGAGAAGACCCCTTCTACACGCCGACGGTCCTCACGCAGACGAAGGACGACATGAAGGTCCGATGTGAAGAGATCTTCGGTCCCGTCGTGACACTTGGCACGTACTCGGACTTCGGGCAAGCGATCGCCGAAGTGAACAACTCCAACTACGGACTGCAGGCCGGTGTGTTCACGCGCGACCTCGATCGCATCATGCTCGCCTACCGCGACATCGAGGTCGGCGGCTTGATAGTCAACGACGTCTCGTCATTCCGCGCCGACCAGATGCCCTATGGGGGAACCAAGGAGTCGGGCACCGGACGCGAGGGACTCCGTTGGGCGATGAACGAGATGACCGAGGAGAAGGTCCTCGTGCTCTCCGAGGTGCCGCTCTAGTCCCTTGTCGGTCCTGTTGCGGTCGGCGTGGGCGGCTCCGGGCTCGCTCCTGGGGCTGATCCTGGCTCCGCTCTTCGATCGACGCACCCGGCGCGAGGGCGTCCTCGTGTGCGAGGGCGCGACCTGGCCACGCCGGCTCGGATGGCATTACCGCGCGGTGACGCTCGGCCGGGTGGTTCTGTGCGTCGATACGGTCGACGACGCCTTGTTCGCGCACGAGCTGGTACACGTGCGCCAGTGGGAGCGGTGGGGGCCACTCTTCCTACTGGCCTATCCCACCGCTTCACTGGTAGCTCTGGTCGCGGGGCGTCACCCGTACAGGGATAACCGCTTCGAGGTGGCCGCCCGCGACCGAGCGGAGCCTTAGAGCGCGGTTCTGCGACCGGCCCGGCCGTAACTCACCTTGCGGATCACCCACAGGATGATCATGGTCACGACGACGCCGGCGAAGATGGCGAATCCTTCGTTGTCGTTGCCCTTCTTGAAGAGAACCTCTTCCCACAGCCAGGTTCCGATGAGCACGCCCGCGACCCCGATAAGGATCGTGCCGATGAGCCCGATGGGATCCCGCCCGGGAAGTAGGAAGCGGGCGACCAGGCCGACCAGCAAGCCGACGATGATGGTTATCACCCAGAACATGCATCCCTCCTCTTTCGTCCCTCCATGAGAACGCACGCGCCGGGCGCGTGCGTCACACTTCCTACCCACCGCATCCCCGGGCAAACGGGGGCCCACGCAGCACCCTGAAGGAGGACGTTATGCCGCTCGCCGACAAAGTCTGCGTTGTAACCGGAGCGTCGAGTGGTATCGGGTACCAGACGGCCTTCGATCTCGCCGGCGAAGGGGCGCGCGTGTGCGTGGTGGCGCGGCGTAAAGAGAGACTGGAAGAATTGTTGCAACGCATGCCCGGCTCGGGTCACAGCATGGCCGTGACCGACGTCTCTAAGCGTGACGAGGTCAAGGCGCTGGTCACGCACGTGACCGATGAGCACGGCCGCTGTGACGTCCTGATCAACAACGCGGGATTCTCCGGCGAGCGCCCCCTGACCGAAGCCGGGGCCGTGGACGACCTGAAGGCGATGATGGATACCAACTTCTACGGCACCCTCTACTGCACGGCGGAGTTCCTACCGATGCTGATCGACTCGGCGCCATCGAACGTCGTCAACGTCGCCTCGATGGCGGGCCGCCTGGCGATAGGCGGTGCACCGGGCTACTCGGCATCGAAGTTCGCCGTCGTGGGGTTCTCCGAAGCGCTGTACTTTCAGCTCCGAGACAAGGGCGTATGCGTGAGCGTGGTGGAGCCGGGACTCATACCGACCGAAGGCTTCCCCCAGACGCCGGTGCTCGGCGACCCCGTCATGAGGTACGCGCTCGGGTCCGTGGAAGGCGTCTCGAAGGCGATCCGGTCGGCGATCTCGGGCCGTAAGATGGAACGCGTGGTGCCTCGCTGGTACTACGCGCTGCAGGTCCCCAGGATCCTTGCTCCGCCGTTGTACCGGTTCGCGCAGCGGAAGCTCGTGACCCCCAAGCAAGAGGACTACCTGTAGCTCAGGTGGGGGCCGTCCAGCTGAACCCGCGGGAGCTGGCCGAACCCGTCCCGTAGCGGCGCTGGATGTCGCCGATGTTCTCCGCCGCATCCCGGACGAGATCGTCGTCGGAGATCTGCAGGAAACGGTATGCGTAGCC
>JALZOM010000121.1 GCA_030913945.1 Actinomycetota bacterium | reverse complement strand
GGGAGTGCGCGCGTTCGCTGGCAGCGAAGCCTTCATCCCGGGCAACTCTCGTGAGTCCGTCGAGGGCGTCATCCGCGAACCACCCGGCCGATGCAACCACCACACCGGAAAGGGCCAGTCCCGCGGCGACGAAAACGAGGAGTGATCTCTTCACAAGCCGCGTCCACTCGTTGCGGGCGCCACCTGACCGGGGGCCGCTCGGCTCTCGGCCGGCGAGATCCCGTAGACCAGATCGGGCCGGGTCCCGAGGACCAGAACCAACGCGGAGGCGGTGAACAGACCCTCTCCCACCGCGATCAGGGCGTGCACGCTGACCATCGCGATGGTCACCGATCGCAACGAAACGCCTCCAGGCCCCCCCAAGGCGAACTCCGCCACGAACGCCAGCGCAGCCAACAGAACCGAGGCCCCCGCAGCGACGCCTCCCGCCGTCGACCACGCCCAGCTCGTCGCGGACGCGAATCGTCTGCATCCAAGGAAGATCGCGTAACCCCCCAGGGTCGAGATCACCGCGAGGTTGAGGATGTTCAATCCCAGAGCTGTCAAGCCGCCGTCCGCGAACAAGGCCTGGACGAAGACCACGATCGCCATGCAAAGGACCGCGGTCCAGGGGCCGACGAGGATCGCTGCGAGGACCCCGCCGATCAGGTGGCCACTCGTGCCGGGCCCCACCGGGAAGTTGAACATCTGGGCGGCGAAGACGAAGGCCGCGACCAGACCGGCGAGTGGCACCTGGCGGTCATCAAGCACACGGGAACTCCGACGGAGGGCGGCACCCACACCCCCCAGGGCGACTAGGCCGGCGCCGAGCGAGGACGGTGCGTTGATTAATCCATCTGGGATGTGCACGCCGACCTCCTCGATGCGATCCCGCCTGCCCCTTATTGCAAAGAGTTGCAGCAGCAGGCTACTCCAGGAGACCAGCGCGCGGGCTAAGTGGGCCGCTCGGGATCCTGCGTCATCACCTCTTCATGGGCGGCATCCGCTTTCTCCTCAGGGGTCGCAGCCGCCTCCGGATCCTGCTTATCCGGCCGAAGGGCGATCCCGCGCGGGCCGACGGGAGAGACCGCCTCGCCTAGCACGCGGGTGGCCCAGACGTGACCCAGGAGCAATTTGATGACGGCCACGGCGGGAACCCCCAGCAAAACCCCCCAGAAACCAGCAACCGCCCCTCCGGCGAGGATCGCAAGCATCACCGTCGCGGGATGGATCTGGACGGTCCTCTTCATCACGTTCGGACTGATGATGTGGTTGTCGATCTGTTGTACGACCAACTCGACGAGCGCGGCCCTGAGCCCCAGCCCGACCCCACCGGACACGGTTCCCACCAGGAAGCCGAGCGCGCCCCCGATGTAGGGGCCGACGAGCGGGATGAGGTTGAAGAACCCGGCGATGGCTCCGATCAAGAACCAGAACGGAAGTCCTATGAGCGCGAAGCCGAGCGCCGACATGAGGCCGACCGTGACGGCCACGAGGAACTGGCCGCGGAAGAATCCTCCGACCGCGCGCCCCACCTTTCCCGCGAGATCTCGGAATTCGTCCTGGTGACTGGCGGGCACGAGGTTCAGAGCATCCCGTTGGAGGTACGGCAGGTCGACGAGTAGATACAGAGCCAGCAAGGGAGCCAGCACGAAGATCAGCAGGACCTCGAGAACGGAGGATCCGATCTGAGTTAGCCGGTCGGTCTGGGCAACGACCGCCTCCCTGAGTTTCTCGGTGACCTCGTCGCAACGTGCGAGAGTGGGGGCCTCGTCCACGTTGGTCTGGTCCGCTCCAAGAAGGCACTCGATACGGTCGGCCGGCAGTGCGATGCCCACAGAGTCGTCGAGGGATCGGGCGGTGTCCTCGACGAAAGTCACGAGCTGCTCGCGGTATTCCGGCCAGCTGTCCGCCAGCTGCTCAACCTGAGTCGAGATAAAAGGGATGGACGCGATTATCACCAGAGTGATACCACCGAGGACGATCACGTAGGCGCCGACCGCGCCGAAGAGCCGGCGAACGCCCCTCTTCTCGAGGGCGGTGACGATCGGGTTCAGCATGTAGATGATGAGGAACGCGAGCACCAGCGGTGGAAAGATGATGCTGATGCGGATGAGCAGCTGGAAGATGACGTAAAGCAGGACCAGGATCCCGATGAGGGACCAGGCTGCGATCCCGGCTCGTCGGAGGCGTTCGGTCGCCGGCAGTCGCGGCGGGAGTGGAGTAGCCACGGGGTCAGTATGCCCTCCCGACCCCCTTGCTAGGCGAACAAATAGCGCCCCAGGAGGCGACGAGCGGCGGTCGCGAGGGACCCGCTTGGGTCGGAGTAGGCCTGCGGACGACCCACCTCCGCCTCCAGCGACGCCCACATGGTGAAGCCCGCCGAGCCCAGGCGCTCGTCCGACAACGCGATCGATCCACACAGCGCCAGGCAGGGCACTCGTGCGTCGCGCGCAAGCGCGGCCACCGCCACCGGAGTCTTGCCTCCGAGGCTTCCGTCATCAAGCGCGCCCTCGCCGGTGATGACGAGATCCACGCTCTCGATCGCACGGGGCAAGTTGCAAGCGGCGGCGACGACCTCGAAGCCCGGCACTAGATCTGCGCCGAAGAAGGCCATGAGTCCGGCCCCCATCCCCCCGGCTGCACCCCCACCCGGCACTGTATCCACGGCCATACCGACATCGTCTCGGATCCGGTCCCCCAGCACCTCCAGCCCACGCTCCAGTTGAGCGACTTCTTTTTCGCTCGCCCCTTTCTGGCGGGCGAAAGCCTGCGCCGCGCCACGGGGGCCCACGAGCGGATTGTCCACGTCGCGCAAGCCGATTACCGGACCCGCCGATCCTTCCGAACCTGGCGGGTGGATCCGAGCGAGGTCCTCGAGGGCGCCGCCGCCCGGAGGAAGGTCTCGGCCCCTGGCGTCCAGGAACCGCCATCCGATGACCGTTGCGGCTCCCACGCCTCCATCGGTTGAGGCGCTCCCACCCAACGCGACCACCGTGGAGCCGCCGCGGGTACGTGCGGCTGAGATCAACTCGCCAGTACCCCGGGACGACGCCGTGAGGGCAGCTCGCTCGTTCTCGGATACGAGCTGGAGGCCGGAGGCGTCCGCCATCTCTACAACCGATCGGCCGTCCGTCAGCCGCGCGATCGGAGCACGCACGGGTGCACCGTGCGGACCGTCGACCTCGACCTCGTCACCAACGCCGCCGATCGTGTCGACGAGTATCGAGGCGGTGCCTTCTCCCCCGTCGGCCATCGGCCTCTCGATGACATCGACGTCTGCGAGGTGGGCGGCGACACCGCGCGCGATGGAACTCGTCACCCCATGAGCATCCAGGGTTCCTTTGAACTTGTCGGGAGCTACGAGCACGCGCACCACGACTAGGATACGAGCGGTGAGAGACGACCTCAGTGTGGTGCTCGTATCGAACCGGGGACCCGTTTCTTTCGCGCAAGCGAATGGTGGATTCGAGCTCAAGCGCGGCGCCGGAGGTCTCGCCGGAGCATTGGATCCGGTCGCTCGACGCCTGGGCGGACGGGTCGTCTGGATCGCAGCGGCCACCTCCGACGAGGACCGACAAGCCGTAGCCGCCGGCGCCGCCGATGGACTGCAGGACGAACTCGGGTATCCCGTCTACTTCCTGGATTTCGAGCCCGAGATGTACGCGAATTACTACGACGTCGTGTCGAACCGGATGCTCTGGTTCGCGGTGCACTGCCTCTGGGATGAGCTGGGCGTGAAAGAGTTCGGCGACCGAGAGATCGCCGCGTGGAAGGATGCCTACCAGCCCGTTAACGAACGCTTCGCTCGTGCGGTGCTCGAGATCGCCGAAAGCGACTCGCTGGTGCTCATCCAGGACTATCACTTGACCACTGCGCCTGGATTCCTGAGGGAGGCGCGCCCCGACCAGACGATCTTCCACTTCACCCACTCCTCGTTCTGCGGCCCCGAGGGGTTGGAGCGTCTGCCGGCCCCCATCCCACGCCGGGTGATCGAGGGGATGCTGGGGGCCGACCTGATCGGGTTCCATGTCGCAGCCTGGGTGGAAGGGTTCTTGCACTGCTGCGAGCGCATCGGAGCGCAGGTCGATTGGGCCGCGGGCAGGGTCGAGCACGGCGGTCGTCGTACCTGGGTGCGCGAGTACCCGATCCCGATCGATCCTCGCGATCTGCGTGTGCGCAGCAGCGGAGGCGAGGCGAGTGTCTGGGCACGGAGATTCGCCGAGCTCACCGACGGCCCACTGATCGTGCGCGCAGATCGAACGGAGCCATCCAAGAACATCGTGAGGGGATTCGAGGCGTTCGGCCGGCTGCTCGATCGCCGAGAGGACCTCAGCTCCGCCCGCTTCGTCGCCTGCCTCTACGAATCCCGTCAGAGCATGCCCGAGTACCGGCGTTACATCGAGAACATCAAAGCTTCGGTTGCCTCGGTGAATGACCGACACCCCGGATCGATACAGCTCTTTCTGGAGGACGACTACGACCGCACACTCGGCGCGTTGCGCGAATACGACGTCCTCCTCGTGAACCCGATCATGGACGGCATGAACCTCGTCTCGAAAGAGGGCCCAACGATCAACGAACGCAACGGGGTTCTCGTGTTGTCTCGTCAGGCCGGCTCCTTCGAAGAGCTCGGCGAGACCGCGGTTGCGATCGAAGATGCGCTTGACGTCGACGCGATCGCAGTCGCGCTCGAAAGAGGCATCGGGATGGGTCAAGAGGAGCGCGAACGAAAGGCGTTGGAACTGCGGGCGCTGGTCGAGGCCCGGACGCCGAGAGACTGGATCGAGGCGCAGATCGACGATCTGATCGAAGTACAGGAGGGGCGGGACCCGAAGACTCCTTCCTGCAGTTGGGGTTAGATCAGAGCTCTGAGCAATTCCAACACTCCGGAGGGTCCACGCACGGTCAGATCCGATCGCTCGAGCATCTCTCTCGGCGTTTCGTCTGAGTCCACCCCCACCCGGAGTGTTGCGATCCCAGACTCGGCCAGTTCGTCCAACGCGTCGAACCCCGGCAGGTCGACCAGATCATCGCCGAAGAAAGCCGCAGCCCGCAGGGTCTCGCGAGCGGCAACATCGCGCACCACCGATGCCTTCGAGAACTCCACCGGTGGTCGGAGTTCGACCGACATACGGCCCGGGTGGATCACGAGCCCGTGTTCCCCCGCGAGGAGGGCGGTGACCTCCTTGACGCTCCGGTGTCCCGCGTTGCGGTCCGGAACGTTGCGGTAGTGAACGTTGAGGAGGACCCCCTTCTCTTCGAGGACGACTCCCTCGAGGTTCTCTCTGCTCAGGAGGTCCTCGGCCTCGTCCTTCACCTGCTTCATGACATCGACATAAGGGGCGGCCCGGTCGGTGAGCACGACACGACCATCCACGGCTCGCTGAGAGCCGTGCGCCCCCCAGATCTCAACGCCGTCGCCCAGCCATCGCACCAGCTCGACCGCCGAGCGACCCGAAACGATCACGACCGAACGAAAACGTTGCGACAGCTGAGAGAGCAACTCGACGACACCTTCAACCGGGCGAGCGTCGGCCGGAACGTCGACGATCTCGGAGAGAGTGCCGTCGAAATCGAAGAACAAGCCGGCACTGTCCGGCGCCTCGAGGAAGGGGCGGAGCCGGGCATCCATCATTCGGGAAGGCTATCTCGTGGCCTGTCTACACTGGGCGGATGCCGGTCGCACGTGTAGTCATCTCATGCTTCGTTGTCGCGCTGGTCGCGGTCGGTTGCCGCTCGGACGCCGTCACCTTGTCCTACGAGTACGAGGTGGGGCAGACCCTCACCTATTCGGTGGAGGCCACTGCCCATGCCGAATGGGACATTGGTGGGGCCGGGGAAGGTTCGTATCGATGGGTGGCTGAGGTCTTCGAGCGCGTGGAGGAAGTCGACGACGAGGGCGCGCTGGTCGAGGTCACGCTTGCGCCGACCGACGTGGAAGAAGAGGGTCTGTTGTCGCCCGGCTCCGATGACAAGACGTTCAGCATCCGGATCGACGACAAGGGCCGTGTTCTGGAGGTGATCGAGATCGACGGCGTGGCGGCCGAGGACCTCGACCCCGAGGAAGTGGCTTTCATCGGGACCTATCGGCCTCCCCTTCCAACAGATTCGATCCGGTTGCGCGAGGAATGGGCCGCGCCGCCGCCACCCATCACCGAGGAAGGCTTCCAGCAGCTCGTTTCATTCGTCGAGCTGGATCGCCTGGACCGGGATGCGGACGGCCGGACGGCATCAATCTCGTATTCCGGAGAGAGCCCACTGACCCGCACCACGACGCTTCCCGAGGGGGACGCAGAGATGGCGGGGTCCGCGTCCATCTCGGGCGAAGCGATCGTGGATCTAGATGGGGGCTTCCTCCGAGAGTCGACAACGACTACTGAAGGGGACTTCGAGGTTCGGGCGCTTCCGAGCGATGAGGGCAGCCCATTGAGCGGCAGTTTGCACCAGGTGCTCGAGTTGCACCTCGAAAGGATCTGAGGTCAGGCCTCGTCCGCGCCCACGACGATGTGGAGCGCGACGCTCGTAGAGAGGTTGGACGGCTTTTCATTCGACGCCCAGCCGAACTTCTCGGCGAGAGCTTCGGCGGCGGGACGGGCCTCGTCGTAGGACCAGAAGACGGTGGTCTGGGCGTACGCGGCGGAAGCCGAATCCACTGCGTACACGTCGAATCCGAGCCCGGCGAGGCGGTCCGCCATCCGCGTGTCGGCATCGGGTGAACCCGTTCCGTTCAGTACCTGCACTGAGACCCCATCGGTAACGAGCTCAACCTCTGCGCTGGGGGCGGGACTCTTCTTGAGCTTCTCCGCCTTCACCGTGGGAGATGGCTCCGGACTCGCTGCTGCTGGTGGCTCGGATCCCCGAGGCGTGCTCTGAGCCACGGGCGTCAGCCCCCCGTCGCTATTCCCCCCGATGGCATCCACTGCGATCGAGACGGCGGTTATCGCGACCGCCGAGACCAGCAACCAGGGGACGAACCAACCCGCGACCGAACGATAGAAATGCCACTGCTGATCGGAGGAGTGGCGCCCCACGGCGCGCTCCTATCTCTTGGCCGGCTGGTACTGAGCGCCCAGCAGGCGCGCAACCCTCTGGCGCTGCCTGTAGGTTCGCAACCGTTTGAGCCTCTTGATCAGGATCGGGTCGTGCTCCATCGCGCCGGGGTTCTCGACCAACTCGTTGAGCACCTGGTAGTAGCTCGTCGCCGACATGTCGAACCTGTCGCGGATGGCCCGCTCCTTGATGCCCGCATGCTTCCACCAGCAGCGCTCGAAATCGAGGATGTCGATCTCTCGCTGCCCAAGGCCGTCGTGTGTGTCCATGCCCCCAAGATAGAACCGACCCCACCCAAACCTCCGGATTTGCCCGTCTCTCGTCTACGCAGGCCGGTCAAGCCCGAGGGGGTCTGGGGGAGTAGGTCGCCTAGGCACCGATCCCCCAGTGAGTTGCCGCAGGCCGGCATGAAATGCCGGCCGATAAGCAAGGGCTGCGGAAGCAACCCGCCGGGCGCGGGCATAAGAACAGGGGGCTAGGAAACTAGGGAAACAAACCGCGAGTGAGGTGGGCCTCGGCGACGCGGCCCACTCCGATCCAGTGTGCGGCCTGGCGCATCGTCAGCTCTTTCTCGGAAGCCAGCGAATACACCTCGTGGAAGGATCGCTCCATGATCTGGCGGAGGCGATCGTTGACCTCCTCTTCGGACCAGAAGTACGCCTGGATGTCCTGCACCCATTCGAAGTACGAGACAGTGACGCCGCCGGCGTTGGCGAGGATGTCCGGCACGACGAAGATGCCACGCTCGCCGAGGATCTTGTCGGCTTCAAATGTCACCGGACCGTTGGCGGCCTCGCAGACGATCTCGGCCTTGACCTTGTCAGCGTTCTTAACCGTGATCACGCCCTCGATTGCCGCCGGTACCAGAACGTCGCAATCGACCTCCAGAAGATCCGAGTTCGAGATCGGTTCAGCTCCCGGGAAGCCCGCGACGGCACCAGCTTCGCGCTTGTGCCGGTTGATCGCCTCGGGATCCAACCCGCGCTCCCGGTAGAGACCACCTTCGACATCCGACACCGCGACCACGCGGCAGCCGGCGTCGTGCAGGAGTTGCGCAGCGAATCCTCCGACTTTCCCGTAACCCTGGATGGCGACACTGACCTCGTCGATCCCTTTGCCCAACGCCTTCAGGGTGGAGAAGATCATGTACATGACACCGCGCGAGGTCGCGCCGCCGCGGCCCTTCGATCCACCGATCGCAACGGGTTTACCGGTCACCACACCTGGGACCGAATAACCCTGATTGATCGAATAGGTGTCCATGATCCAAGCCATGATCTCTTCGTTGGTGTTCATGTCCGGGGCCGGGATGTCACGCTCTGGGCCGATCAAGGGGAGGATCTCCGACGCGTAACGGCGCGTCATCCGTTCGAGCTCACCGCGCGAGAGAACCTTGGGATCCACCGCAACGCCGCCCTTGGCTCCCCCGAACGGGATCCCCGCGATGGCGCTCTTCCAGGTCATCCACATCGCCAGAGCCTTTACCTCATCAAGATCGACACTCTGGTGGTAACGGATGCCACCCTTGGCCGGTCCCCTGGTCACGTTGTGGTGAACCCGGTATCCCTGGCACACCTTCGTCGAGCCATCGTCCAATCGGAATGGCACCGAAACCGAAAGCGATCGTTTGGGGGCCCTGAGGATCTCGTGAACGCCGGGGGCGAGCCCCATAAACTCGGCCGCTTCGTCTAGCTGAGCGAGCGCGGTCTCCCATGCAGAGTCGAGCGCTGCATGTCCCTTGTCTTCCGGCGCTTCATTTCCCATGACGTCTCCGTTGACGTTCTCGATCGGCTTCGTGCGGAGCTGGAGACAGGATTCGAACCTGCGACCTGCCGCTTACAAGGCGGCTGCTCTACCAACTGAGCTACTCCAGCACGCTCCACAGGTTACTCCCCTCGCCGCAGGGATCCGTTTGTTCATGGCGTCTCGGACACAGCTCGGCGACGCGCCACCTCGAACATCGCCACCGCTCCGGCGACGCCGACGTTAAGTGAGCCGATCCGCCCTGCACGAGGTATCGAGACGAGTGCGTCGCAACGTTCGCGCACGGCCTTGGATAAGCCACGATCCTCGGCGCCCAGAACCAACGCGACCGGAGGCTCCATCAAGCTCGAATGCCACAGGTTCTCGTCGGCTTTCTCGTCTAGCCCGATCACCCAGAAGCCCTTCTCCTGGGCGCGACCGATGGCTTGACCGAGATTCCCCACCCGGCTGACCGCCACGCTCTCGGCAGCGCCCGCGGAAACACGACGCACCGCCGCCGTCACGCCGGCAGCTCGGCGGGTTGGGAGGACCACTCCCTGAAATCCGGCCACATCTGCGCTTCGGAGGAGCGCACCGACATTGTGGGGGTCCATGATGCCGTCGAGAAACAGCAGCGCCTTGCCTTCTCGTCCCAGTAGATCGTCGATCGGCGTGTACCGAAAGGTGGCGGTGATCGCAACGACACCCTGATGGTTCGCGCCCTGGGCAAGCCGGTCGATCTCGGCGCGAGGAACGTTGTGGACCGGGACCTGTGCTCGCTCTGCGCGCTTGCGGATATCGCCCAGGACGCCGGATGGCGCGAGTCCCTGCGCGATGAGCACCTGCTCGGCAGGCTGGCCGGAGCGCAAGAGTTCGATGACTGGTCTCCGACCGGTGAGGACCCTGTCCGCCGCGGAGCCGTCGGAACCCTTGGACGGCGGGCCGCCACGGCTTCGTTGCGAGATCAGCTGCCGCCCGAGATCCGCCAGCGAGCCCCCGATGGCGTGTCCTCGATGGCAACTCCCAGCGAAGAGAGCTTGTCCCTGATCTCGTCCGCTCGTTCGAACGACTTGTCGGAGCGTGCTTGCTCCCTCAGCTCGAGCAGATAGTCGATCAATCCCCCAAGCATTTCCGAATCCACCGCGTCGGATGGAAAATCGAAACCGAGTACTCCGGTCATCTCAAGGAATGCCTCCGAGAGTGTTCCGAGCAACTGCGCGTCCTTGGCATCGCCGTCCTGCGCACCCGCGAGGGTCCCATTGGCCTCACGGACGAGATCGTGGATCGCGGCCAGGGCCTGGGCGGAGTTGAGGTCATCATCCATCGCCTCGACGAAGCGTTGGACGTACGCCTCACCTTGGCCGTCGAACCGATCCGAGCCGACTCTCCTACGCGGAGTATCAGGTGGCTGCGGGAACCGATCGCCAAGCGCATGACGCGCCGCCTCGAGAAACGTCCGCCACCGCTGGTAAGCGCCGCGCGCGTCCGCCAGGGCGCCGTCAGAGAACGTGACCTGAGATCGGTACGATCCGCCGAGCGCCCAATAACGCACCACCTCGCCCGGGTAGCGGGCGAGTACATCGGAGGCAAGCGCGACGTTACCCAACGACTTCGACATCTTCGTATCGCCCATCTGAACCATGCCCGTATGGAGCCAGTGGCGAGCGAAGGGCTCGGCCCCGGCGAGTGCTTCGGCTTGTGCCACCTCGTTCTCATGGTGAGGGAAGATCAGATCGGTTCCCCCGGTGTGGATGTCGAAGCTCATGCCCAGGTATTTCACCGACATGACCGAGCACTCGATATGCCATCCCGGCCGGCCCCGACCCCAGGGGGACGGCCACGAGGGTTCGCCTGGCTTGGCCGCCTTCCACAGGGCGAAGTCGAGCGGATACTTCTTGCCGGCGTGCGGCTCGATCCGCTCGCCCGCCCGCATGTCGTCAAGAGACCGACCCGACAGCCGGCCGTAGCCTTCGAACCGCTCGACCGCGAAGAAGACGTCGCCATCGACCTCGTAGGCCACGTCTCGTTCGATCAGTCCCTCGATCGCCGTCACCATGTCCTGGATGTGCTTCGTGGCGAGGGCGAGGATATCCGGAGGCTCGACGCCGAGCGCCGCCATGTCCCGCTCGAAGGCCAGCGCATACTTCCCGGCCACGTCCTCCGGATCAGATCCCTCGACGTTGCTGCGTTCGATGATCTTGTCGTCGACGTCCGTGTAGTTCATGACGTACGTGACGTCGTATCCGCGGTAACCAAGGTATCGACGGATCAGGTCGTACCAAAGGGTGGTGCGGGCGTTGCCGATGTGCACGTAGTTGTAAACGGTGGGACCGCAGCCATACATCGAGACCCGGCCGGGTTCACGCGTCTCGAGAGGAACCAGCGTGCGCGTCCTGGTGTCGTGGATCTGGAGGGGCATCGTTCCGACCCTAAAGCCTCTTAACCAGCACGACGGCGAGCGCGGCGATGCCTTCGGCTCGACCGATGGAACCCATCCCGTCGGTCGTGGTGGCCTTCACGGAGATATCGGGGAGCGATGCGCCGAGAGCATCGGCGACCCTCTCGACCATCGCGCTTCGAAACGAGGCTAGTCGGGGTCTCTGGGCCACGATCGTCACGTCCACGTTCTCGATCGTGTATCCGGCTTCGGTCAACTTCTGTGCGGTGAGCCGAAGGATCTCCAGGCTCGATGCGTCTTTCCACCGATCGTCGCTGGGAAACAATTGGCCGAGATCCCCCAGCCCCGCCGAACCAAGTAAAGCGTCGGCGATCGCATGGCTCACGACGTCGGCATCCGAATGTCCGGCGAGCCCCGGAGCATCCGGGATCGTCACCCCGCCCAGGATCAGCGGTCTGTCCGCATCGAAAGTGTGGGCATCGAAACCCAGGCCAACCCGGCTCACTCCAAACCACCCGCGATCGCCTCTGCGAGAGCGAAGTCCTCCGGATAGGTGAGCTTGATGTTGGTCCGCGTGCCGCGGACGACGACAACGCGGCCGCCATAGTTCTCGATCAATTGAGCATCATCCGTCGCCACGAATCCCTCAGAACGAGATCGTCGGTGAGCGTCCGCCAGAGCGGCGGTCCGGAAGGCCTGGGGGGTCTGCACGCGCCACAGGGTCGAACGGTCCACGGTTTCGACCACCGAACCAGCTTCCACGCGTTTGATCGTCTCGTCGACGGGAACCGCCGGGACCGCGCCTTCCGCTGCTTCGGTGGCTTTCAGCACTGCGCGGGCGAGGTCGACCGGCGCGAACGGCCGGGCCGCATCATGTACCAGGACCAAGTCGGACGTGACGTGGGCCAACCCATTGGCGACCGACTCCTGACGCGTCCCACCCCCTTCGACCACGGCAACATCGACTTCACCTAACAGAAGTGAGCGCATCTGGTCCATGTCCTGCAGGGGAGCGACCACAACGATCGGATCGCATCCGGCCTCGGTGAGCATGTCGATCGACCACCGCAGAAGGGGACGACCACGCAACAACCGGAACTGCTTCGGAGTTTCGCCACCGGTGCGCTCGCCGCGCCCACCCGCGGCGATGATCGCTGCGGGAGCAGTTGCCGCTATCCGAGCACCTCGTCGAGCATCTTCTCGGCCTCTTCTTCATTGCAGTCCTTCGAGAAGGTCAACTCCGAAACGAGGATCTGCCGGGCCTTGGTGAGCATCCGCTTCTCGCCGGCCGAGAGACCTTTTTCCTTGTCGCGCTGGTGGAGGCTCCGAACGACGTCGGCCACCTGATAGATGTCACCCGACTTGAGCTTCTCGACGTTCGCCTTGAAGCGGCGGGACCAGTTCGTGGTGTTCGTCGTTGGCTCGTTCTTCTTGAGCACCTTGAAAACCTTGGGCACCTCTTTGGCGGGGGTGACCTCTCGAAGCCCGACCTCTTCTGTTGAATCCGTCGGGACCATCAGTGTCAGTTCGCCGTAGGCCAGCTTCAGGATGTAGTACTGGCGGCTCTCGCCCATCAGCTCTTTTTGTTCGACCTTCTCGATCACCGCGGCCCCGTGGTGGGGATACACGACCTTGTCGCCTATTTCGAAACGCACGAAACGGTTCCTCCCTGCATGTATGTGTCTCGCCGGCGCTTGGATGCGCATGCTGCCGGGAAAAGAAGGACCATGAAGGTTCCTTTTTCTGGAACAAGGGTAGCACGCCGGGTGGTTGCGAACATCGGCTCGGCCTAAGCGGGGGCGTGCACCGTGCGAACTCGATC